>CAZEVB010000001.1:0-9367 GCA_964515835.1 uncultured archaeon
ACAAGCAGAGTGTAAACAGGGAGTGCTAAATCGTCTTTCCTGTTAGTCAGGTTAGCCAAGACGTTATTAAGGATTTTTTCATAATTCTTCCCGAATTCTTCAACAACCTTATACTTGTGCTTGACAGACTTGTCTTTTTTTTCTAAAGTATAAACATAAGAAAAGGTTCCGCAGGGATTCTGGTAAATAACATCCCAGTGAATGTTTGATGTTTCGTCATGGATTGTCAGGTTCTTTCCGAATAAAGAAAAAGCGCTGTTCAGTTTTCTTCCATCAGGAAGGACATTGATTCTTGCACCTTGTGTCTTTCCGTCTTTTGACTGCTGGCCTTTAAGGAACTCTGGATTTTTCTTGTCCACCAGAATATCAAAATTGTTGTGTGCCTTAAACAACTCACTGACATGCAGCGCATCAGGAAACTTAACACTAGATTTTTTCCAGGAGTTCTTTTCGCGGACATAAACTTTCAGGTCCCTAGTTTTAATTCTTAGGGTTCCCTGCGGAATCAATTTGGTTTTCTTTTTCATTAGTACTCTTTTGTGATTAACTAGTTAAAATATTTAGCGGGTTCTTAGCTGTTATTGATTAGTATTGGCTGTTAAGTTAATTATTTATAAGAAAAAGCCGTTTATTCTGGTTATGCATAAACAGATTTTGTGTTTAGGTTTATTAATTATTCTGCTTGCGTCTTTTGCTTGTGCTTTTTCCGCTCAAGATTATTTTGATGCTGAATTTGTTCCTAATCCTGATGAGATTAAGTACCTTTGTAATGCAGGAAGTTGTGATCAAATTCTTGGTCCAGCTTATGTAAAGGCACGTTTAGCAGAAGATACCTGGTATTACCGCTTGAAATTGTGTAAGTATGAAGCTTATGCAGAAACAGGAGGAATTAATGAATCAATAACAATGTGTGATTCTGTTTCTGACAAATGGAGTGCTGCAATTAGTAACACGAGTAGTGCTGAGTATAAAGCCAAGCAAAATGATTCGGTTAAGAAACAGCATGACGCCTGCAGAAAAACTTTGGATGCCTGCAGAAATAACATTGATGTTTTTAGTCAAGGTAATTGTTATTATGATGTTGATTGTAGAGCGCCATCAACATGTGAATTTGATTCTATTTCTCCAAAGGGTTACACTAAAAATAAATGTGTTTACCCTGGTTCGGGAAATAATGATCCGCCAAAACCAAAAGAAATATGCGATAACGGCATAGATGATGATAACGATGGTTACAATGACTGCAGTGATTCGGATTGTTCATATAATAGTGTCTGCACTACCGAGTGTTCTTCTGATGCGGATTGTGATTTTGATTATACCTGCGAACTGGGAAAATGTGTTGCGCCTCCTGAAGAAGTCTTCCGTTTTGAATTAACTAGCAATCAAGAAAGAAACGACTTTTACATGAACGGAAAGAACGAGGTAAATGTAACAGTAAAAATGGAGCAGCTTAAGGACGGGAAATGGGTTCCTGCTCTGGGGGAAGAACTTGAATTTGAGTTGGGGAGCTACATGTCTTTTGAGGAAATTGGTTCTATTTCAAAAGACTCTGCCAACATTAACATGCAGGGAAAAGCAAATGTAAAATACACTATTCCTATGGTTTCTCCAAAGAGTGTGCAGTGGATTGGTCGTGAGTATATTCCGGTTCAAGTGAAAGTCTGGCACATTAAGGACGGAAAAAAGAAACAGGGTGACTACATTGAGTTCGAGGTTTACCCTCCAATCTACGTGAAAAACATTATCCTTAATCCAAAGGAAATAGAGGAAGGGCAATTTGCGCAACTGGATGTTGAAATTTCTAACCTGAAGGACGTGGAAGTTTATGTTTATGCAAGGTCAAAAAGAGACCTGCTTAACACTGAAAGAGGAACAGAAACAGCAAGCGGAAATGTGGCTTCTTTTTCAAAAGACAAGAAAGTTCGGTTCTATATTTACACGCAGACAGGAGAAAACTCAATCAGCTTTGATTCTATTCCTGAACACATGATTGACTTTGACCAATGGAAAAAAGACACAATGGCTGACCTAATCCACAGTGGTATTGACACCGGGTTCTCTTACAGTAAATACGGCAAAATGGCTCAGGGTTGGGCAGGAGACTGGGGTGATGCAGTTGGAAATCTGGACCAGGCAAAATTTTATGGCAAGAGTTTTGTCGGAACCCCTTCAAACTACTCTCCAATGAACTGGGCGTTTATGGGGTGGGATGAGCAGGCAGCAAAAATAGGTGCAAGTAAAACCGCTTCTGAGGGATTTTGGAACTTCATGGTTCTGGTTGTTGACGGAACAAAGTTCACTGTAGGGATTCTGAGTGGTTCACTGCCTGGAAGCAAGTGGGGTTCTAATGCAAGAAACAATGCAGTTAATGCTTACTTTAATGCAGTTAAAGAAATGTTTAAGCAGACTGCAGACGCGACAAGGGTTGCGAACAGCATAGAGGTTCAGTACCCGAAAGTATTGTTCCTTGAACTTGAAGACGAAGACGGGTACATCATAACAGGAAAAGTACCTTATTATGTGATAAGACATGAATAACAAAAAACTGTTCTTGATAATCACCCTGCTCTTTCTTGCAGGAACAGCAGTTGCGCAGACAACAGAGCTTACGCAGTTATTGGATAATTATTATGCAGGAGTGGAAGCAGGGGACGCTGACAAGGTTCTTGCAGTACTGATTAGCCAAGATGATGAAGGCGTAACAAAAGCAATCCTGGGAGAGCTTCTTACCAAATTCCCTCAGAGCAACTTACAATGGGAGTTTGTCAGCGAGGAATTCTCTGACGACAGCACTGCTGCTAACATGATTTTTAACCTCAAAGGGAAGATAACCGATTCCGAGGATAACAAAACCCTGGAAATGGACAATATCTTTATTGCCTTGTTCGTGAAAGAATCAGGCGACTGGAAAATAGCGCGTGTCATGCCACTGACGGATTTCACGCAGGAAATCAGGGCAAACAATGACCTTGCGGAAGATGCAACAAAACTTAATGAACAGGAATGGCAGGACACGTGGGATAAAGAAAAGAAAAATGATTTGGAACTCGGAATAATTGACCTAATAATTCTTTTAGTTGGTTTTGCAATCCTGATTGTTTTTGTGTTGTTTATTTTTTCTCTCTTAAAGAAAGGCAAAAAGAAAGAAACAAAAGAAGAAAAGAAAGAAGAAAATAAAGAACCAAGCTCTGTTAAGGTTGAAACTAAGGAAGAGCCAAAAAAAGAACCTGCAAAAGAACCAAAGAAGGAAGCGGTTGGAGAAGCAGTGAAAGAGGTTCCTGTTCAGGAGAGTGAAGTTAAGTCTGCTCCTGAGAAAATGACTAAGAAAGAGTATTCGGATGCAATGAAGATTCTCAGAAAGAGGTTTGCAGGTGGAGAAATCACGAGAGAGGATTTCATTAAAAAGAAGAAAGTCTTAGAGGGATAAGGATGGCTAAAGGAAAATTGTTTTTACTGCTCGTTGTTCTTGTCGTTGTTTTTGCAGGTCTTGTTCTGCTTAAAGGAATCATGGATTCTGACGGCGATTGGTTATCTTCATTATTTAGCGGGGGTGACAATAATTCCGGCGGGTGGGGATTTGATTTAGGTGACTTCGGAGGTCTTTTAGGAGGCGGATTAAATTTAGGGGGCGGAGGAAAAACAATTATTTCAACGAATAACAACACCGAACTTGGAAGTGTTGCGGGATATATACAGTGGGTAAAGGATGATGAGCTTATTTTTTCAGGAGCCAGTGAATATGGGAACAGTATCTGGGCAATAAAAACAAACGGTTCTAATTTAAGAGATTTAACAAAGAACACTGGTGACTTTAGACAGGAATTCACAAAGAAATGGGACTTTAGTTTCGGGTATAAAGGCGGGGCATCTCCAGAATATAATGAGTCAACCGGAAAAGTTGTTTATTATGCTTTTGAAAAACAGGAAATCGGAGACAATTATCATTATCTGGAAACAGTTGATTTTAGCGGTGAAAACATTGAGGTGTTTGCAATAATCGAGGGAGCAGACCCTTCACAGGGATTCCAAATAAGTCCGAACGGAAAATATATGTATGTTGCAGGAGGACATCTTACTGAACTAAAAGAAGGCACTAAATATTACGGCCCTGAAAAAGTTTTTGATGGCTGGGGTGCAAAGTTCACTAAAGACAGCAAGTCAATTATGTACCGGAATGACAACGGCTTCTACAGTTACAACATTGCAAATGACAAGAGTGAGTTCTTAGCAGATCTTGATTGTTACTATTCTGATTATTGCGAAAAAGACAACACAGTTATCTGTACTATTAGCACAGAAGCCATTTGCAGTCCTTTCGTGCTTTACGACTTGAAGACAGGAACAAAAAAGAAAGACTTAGGTTGTGACTTTAACCCGTCTTCTTTAGCATTCAGTGCTGATTGTTCAAAAGTTGCTTACAGGAGTTACAATCACACAGAAGGAGAAATGGTTAAACTCCTGAATGTTAGTTAGAAAACGTTTGTAACTTGAATAACTTTTAGTTGTGCTTATTGTTCTTTTTATTTTGTTTACAAACCTTTTTGTATGCTTCTCTGAATGGAGTCCCTTTCAGGGAGAGTTCTATTGCCTTTTGTGCCGCAAAGATTTCTTCCGAGCATGCCTTTTCCAGTGCACCTTTATTCACTTCAAGGTTTGAAATTATTTTCTGTGAAACCTTAACAGACTGGATGACTGCCTCAAAGCTTTCTATCATGCATTGTTTTCCCTGCTGGTGATCACGATTGTATCCTGACATCAGGTTGTTTGCTGTGCAAAAGAGCTGTGAGAGTTGACTGAATACAAACGAGGATTCTGAACGCAGTATCTCTAAGACATCATAATTATTTTTCTGCGGCATTATACTGCTTCCTGTGCAGAACTCTTCAGGGAGAGAGAAAAACCCGAACTCTGAGGTAGTAAAGAGCATTAGATCAGAAGCGAGCTTGTTAAGTGTCATTGAAACCTGCAGGAGTGCCGCTATTGTCTGAAACTGCTTTTTCATGCGCGTGTTCTGTACATACAGCGCGTTCTTAAAGTGTTTCTTGAAACCAAGTTTTTTTGTTGTCAGCCCGACATTTGTTTTGATTGGCAATCCATAGCCTGCCGCGCTGCCCAAAGGATTCTCGTCATTGAGTTCGTAAGCCAGTTCAAGTGCTTTTACATCTATTTCCAGGGAATATGCAAAACTTTCTGCCCACTGGCTGACTGAATATGGCATTGCCTTCTGCATGTGTGTGTAGCCGGGCATTTTTATTCCGGGATTCTTTTTGTAGAAGTCTTTCAGTCCATTGACTAAATTTTTTGTTTCATTAATTGTCTCCTTAATCTTCTTCTTTGAATACAGTTGCATTGCAACGAGAACCTGGTCATTGCGTGAACGTAAAGTGTGAATCTTTTTTCCTGTTTCGCCAAGCTTTTTTGAGAGGTGATTCTCTATTTTTGTGTGAATATCTTCATCTGACTGCTTTACAACAAATTTTCCTTTCTTGTTTAATTCAATTATCTTGTTCAACTCATCATCAATCGCTTTGAGTTCTTTATCTGAAATTATTTTCTTTGAGCAAAGCAGTTCAGCGTGAGCAGAAGAAGCAAGGCAATCATATTCAACCAACTGCTGGTCGTACAAATAATCATTTCCTACTGTAAACTCTTCTATCTGTTTGTCAAGTTTCTTTCCGTTAGTCCATAGTTTCATAATAATCCCAGTGTGTAAAGCAGAATCGCTTTTTGCATGTGCATTCTGTTTTCTGCTTGGTCAAAGACCACGCTATTCGGGCCGTCAATAACCTCTGCAGTCTGCTCATATCCTCTTTGTGCAGGAAGGCAGTTCATGAAAATCACGGACTCATCTGCTTTGGAAAGCAGTTTCTTTGTAACTTGGAATGGAGCAAACTCTATCAGACGCTGTTTCTTTTCCTCTTGTTTGATGTGGTAGCTCATCCATGAGTCAGTGTAAATTATGTCTGCGCCATCGACAGCTTTTTCAGTGTCATTTGTCACGATTATCTTGCTCTTGTCGGCAAATTCTTCTGCTTTCTTGATGATTTCTTCCTGCGGAGAATGTTTTTTCGGGCAGGCGATAACGATATCTATTCCTGTAAGTGCGCACCCTAAAAGCAGGGAATGTGTGACATTATTATTACCGTCCCCAAAAAAAGAAAGCTTCAGGCCGTCCAGAGATTTCTTTTTTTCTTTAATAGTCAATAGGTCTGATAACACCTGGCAAGGATGGAACTTGTTGGTCAGTCCGTTGATTACTGGAACATCTGAGTTTTCTGCGAACTTCTCAAGTTCTTTGTGACTGTACATTCTGGCCATGACTACATCAACATAGCGCGAAACTACTTTTGCAGTATCTTCAATTGACTCTTTATTTCCTAAAGGCAGAGCCTGCGAATCAAAAGTCAGTGCATTACCTCCAAGTTGGTTCATTGCTATCTCGAAAGAGATTCTTGTTCTCAAAGAAGGTTTCTCAAATAAAGAAAGCAGATTCTTTCCATTCATCTGGCAGGAAAACTCTTTTGGTTTTTCTTTTATTTGTTCTGCTTTCTCTATAAGCGAGAATATCTTCTCTTTATTGAATGTTTCAAGTGACAACAAATGGTTTTTCATTTTGATTCCCTCTTCTGGTGTGCCTGCAAACGCAGAGAATTGATTTTAATGAATCCTTTTGAGTCTTCCTGGTCAAAATCTCCCTCTTCATCCATTGAAGAAAGCTGTTGGTTGTATAGTGACTCCTGTGATTCTCTGCCGGTAATAGTTACGTTTCCTTTGTAAAGCGATAAATGTACTTTCCCGCTTACATGCTCCTGACTTTGGTTCACACCAGCCATCAGGAAATTCATTTCAGGTGAGAACCAATAACCATTGTATATCACCTGCGCTATTTTAGGGACAAGCATGTTTTTGAGTAAAAGAACTTCCTTGTCAAGAGTTAAGCCCTCAAGGTCTTCATGCGCTTTCCACAGGATAGTGGCAGCAGGAGACTCATAGACTCCTCGTGATTTTATTCCAACATAACGATTTTCTACGATATCGGTTCTCCCTATTCCATTCTCGCCTCCGATTTCATTAAGATAATTGAAAATCTCAAGACTCCCCGCAATCTTTTTGCCATTAGTGTGATCCTGCACTTCAACAGGGATACCCTGATTGAACTGGATAGTCACTTCAGTTTTACTGTCCTTTGCATTTTCAGGGCTTTTAGTCATTTTGAACATCTCCTTTTCCGGAGCAATTGCAGGGTCTTCAAGTATGCCTGACTCATAACTGATGTGCATAAGGTTTTCATCCATGCTGTACGGTTTTTCAACACTAACAGGGATTGGTATGCCCTGTTCCTTTGCATAGTTAATCAGGTCTGTTCTTCCCTTGAACTGTGACAGGAACTCTTTGTCTTTCCAAGGGCTGATTATCTTTGCTTCAGGCATCAAAGACAGGTATGTGAGCTCGAATCTCACTTGGTCGTTGCCTTTACCGGTTGCGCCGTGAGCCAAAGCAGTGGCTGATTCTTGTTTTGCTATTTCAACCTGCTTTTTTGCTATTAATGGTCTTGCGAGTGCTGTGCCGAGAAGATATTTTCCCTCGTAAACACAGTTTGCTTTTAAGGCAGTAAAAATATAGTCTTCAACGAACTCTTTCTTCAGATCCTCAATAAAGACTTTTGAGGCGCCCAATGAAACAGCCTTTTCTTTTGCCTTTTCAAAGTCATCTTTCTGTCCGACATCTGCAACGTATGCAATAACTTCGTGTCCCTTGTTTACAAGCAGCTTCAGGATTACTGAAGTGTCCAGTCCGCCACTGTACGCCAGAATTATCTTCTCTTTTTCCATAACAGCAATACTGTTTTTAACCTTAATATCATCGATGTTCAAAATCAGGTAAAATCGGACACAGAATGTCCAGAATGAAACATTTTTATTCTTTTGCTGGTTAACTTGTGTATGAGTCTTGCAGAGGAAACCGAGAACTATGTTGAATCTCATCCAAGCATAAAAAGCTGTTTAGCCAGCGGGCTGATAAATTATTCTGCTCTCGCAAGAATGATTGCTGCTGAATTGGGGCACGAGAAGGAATCCTCTTTTGACGCCATATTAATCGCGTGCAGAAGAATCGCTGATAAGTCAGGACATTTTCCTTCGAATGACAAAAAAATAATGAGTCTCATGAAAGAAGGGAAATTCGAGCTGAAAACAAAGGTATCTGTAATGATAATAAACCAGAATATTTCTCTGGATTCCTTAATAACCCAGCTTTCGGAATACATTCAGAAAAGTGATAACTTTCATATTATTCAGGGCACAAAAACAATTACGATTGTAACTGATGACGACAGTGCAAAACAAATTGCACAAAAAATCAAGCCATGCATAATAAAGTACTCCAAAGGGCTTGTGCAGGTTACTTACAAGACCTCAGAAAAAATTGAGGAAACAAAGGGCTTCCTGGCATACATTGCGGCAATATTTTCTGAGAATGATGTTAATATTTATGAGGCAATGAGTTCGTGGACTGATACAATCCTTCTGATTGACCAGAAAGACGCACCCAAAATTTATTCTTTGTTGAACAGGAATTAGTGACAACTTAGGTTAATGTAACTTGTCGTTTAATAAACATTATATACTCGTTAGCCCTTATTAGTCTGAATGAAGAAAAGGTTTGTTTTGAAGCTGGCGATAGTTGTTTTCATAGTGTTCTTCTTCTTTGCTTTAGTGTTTGTGCCCGGAGAGGACATTCCTAATAGCAAGATTCCTGCTCGGTGCATAGAACAGAAGGATGATATTTGTGCTTTGTATGACTGTATGATGGATGTTCCGTGCTGGTGTGATGAAAGCAATTTCCCGAGCCCTGTCTTGTTTGACAGCAACTCTTCAGTAAACAATGAGGAACAGGCAATTGCAGTTGTAGCTGATTATCTTGAAGGAATAGGCTCTGATTATTCTGATGTCAGGAGAGCAGTAAGCTCTGATGAAGTCTTTTTCAATGTCTTTGCTTATGATTCTGAGGAGAACGAAAAAGTCTTCACAGTATCCTTAAATGGCATTATTTTCCTGACAATGTGCGGTGTTTGAAGCAAAAAAATCACTGAAATCGCTGAAATCCCCGAACAAGGCATTTCTGCACCATTTAAAAGCCTTTTTGAATTCCCCATTATAAACAATTATAATATTGTGGAGGTTTGATTATGGCAGAAATATTAGTAGTAGCATCAAAAGTAAAAGACGCAATAAAAGCAGGTGGCTGTAACACCGCTGGAGACGCACCAGAAGCACTCAGCGGATTAGTTGACGCTATGATAAAGAAAGCCTGCGAAAGAGCAAAAGAAAACGGCAGGAAAACAGTCAGAGGCATTGACTTTTAA
>CAZEVB010000001.1:9467-15721 GCA_964515835.1 uncultured archaeon
TCTAAGTTGTCCATTGTTTGTGAAGAAACCTGGCCAAGGCTCTCGCCTGTTGAAAGAGCAATTATTTTTTCTTTCCCCGCAATCTTTTCTGCTATCTTTAACATTGCTCTCCTGTAAAGAATAACCCTGTACTTTTCCGGTACACCTGTCTTGATTTTCATTTGGATATCCAAAAATGGGACAATAAACAGCCTTGATTTTACCTGAAACTTGTTAAGGATTTTTACTAACTCCACTGCCTTCTGCATGCTCTTGTTGCTGACCAAAGGAAAACTGTGGAAGTGAAGGAAATCAACTCTGCAGCCTCTCTTCATCATCATGAATGATGAGACTGGGGAATCAATTCCTGCGGACAGCAAAGAGAGTATCCTTCCTGAAGCGCCGACAGGCAGACCCCCGACTCCCTTAATCGAAGAAGTGAAAATATGGGTGTCTTCACCGGAAACCTCTACAAAGACAGTCACGTCAGGTTTGGAGAGATTAACTTTCCTGTCAATAACAGAACCAACTTCATTTTCAATGTCATGACTGTTGTAATCATGTTTGCCGACTCTTTTTGCGCGCACAGCAAAGAGCAGGTTCTTCTTTATCCATTTGTCATAATTCTTTTTGCAGAAGCCCTTGATTTCTTCGAGGTCCGCAGTTTTAAGGTAATCGCAGACAGAGAAAGAAACCAATCCTGCAATATTTGCAAGAACTCTTGAAATAGCTTTTATGTTTTCTCCTTTCACATAACACCTTAGTCTTTTTCTCCTCAGGGAAAACTCAAGACCTTCTTTTCTGAGGGCATTCTTTATGTTGTTCTCAAGAATAAGCTCGTATCTCTGTCTGACAGGATCTGATTTGAGGAATATTTCTCCGTACCTAAGCAGTATCTCTTCTTGTGCCTTAATCATTACAATAACCCCTTTATGGCAGGATTCTTTGTACCTGATAATAGTTAATGTCGTTTTCAGAATCAACTACCGCGTTAATGACTTTAGTGTTAAGGGTCTGTGACATTCTTGCCATTCTGCTCAAATCAGGCATGCTGAGTCTTTCTCCCTGCTCGCTGACCTGTACAACAAACTCGGAATGAGCTTCTCCCGCTCTCTTGCCTTTTGGGTAAACTCTGAAATCAAAGCCGAACTTCAGCCCGGTTTTTATGCAATATCCTCTTTCCCTGAAGTCCCTGTAAACCAGGTACTTGGTGTAAAACTTTGGTTCTTTCTTTGAAGCATACTTCAAAAGAGCTTCATAATCATATTCATCGTCTTTTTTGTCAGAAATGTCTATCTTTCCCCTATCCAAAAGATAAAGTGCTTCCTTCAAGTCGAGGACTAGATAACTCTCTTTCTTTTCACCGTAACCTTTCTCAATAAGCTGGCTCTTCAGTTTGTTGCTTTTCACTAAAACCTTGCTGCTAACCAAAAGTTCCATTAGAACACCATTGCCTAATATTTTATGTAGGGCTTATTAATATAAATCAATAAACAATTTTTTTCAGGGAAAGGTATTTATCCTTTGCATGTTTAATTTCTTTATGATCCCAAGAAAAAAGAGAACAACACCGGTACACCATGTTAAAGTTCTCCCTAATTCTGTTCACACCTGGAGAGGCCAATATTGGTCGTGGGTCAGAAAACTTGAAGCTACAAAAGGAGACGGCTTGAGAATAATCAGAAACCTTAAAAAAATTCTTGAAGTGCACGCCAGAGGAATCGCTGAAAAAAGAATGAATTCGAGAAAGCTTTACATTCAAGCATTCGAAATAGAGAAGCTTTTGTCTGAAATGACTGACGAAGTTCTTATGGCTGAAGGAAAGATACCCCGTGATCTTCCTGTAGATGCAAATTATGGCGATCTATGGAATCAATATTACATTAATGCACTCAGGCACTTCTGGCCGCAGTTCTCTCCAGAACTAAAAAAAGAGATACTCAAGCAGATTAGGCACGAATAAAAAGATAGCCTTAAATTCTTTAAATTGCTAATATGTTGCGATAAACATGGCATCATTCACAGTCACTCCCTGGGAAGTAAAAGGCAAGGTTGATTACGAGAAACTAATCAAGGAATTCGGGACAATTCCGCTTAGTGACGAGCTAATAGACAAACTATCAAAGCACGCCGGCGGAAAGCACATGTTCCTGAGAAGAAAACTGTTTTTCTCCCACAGGGACTTTGACAACATCCTGAAATGGTATGAGTCAGGAAAAGAATTTGCTCTTTACACAGGCAGGGGCCCGTCAGGAGAAACCCACTTGGGTCATCTTGTCCCGTGGATATTTACGAGATATCTGCAGGAAACATTTAATGCAGAACTATATTTCCAGCTTACAGATGACGAGAAATACATGTACAGTCCAAAATTGAGTTTAGAGGAAACAAAAAACTATGCTTACGAAAACATGCTGGATATAATTGCCCTTGGTTTTGACCCGAAAAAGACTTTCATTTTTCTCGATACCGAGTACTCAAAAACTTTATACAATATAGCCATTCAGGTTGCAAAGAAAACAACTTTCTCCACAGTCAAGGCAGTGTTTGGTTTCACTAATGAGACAAATACTGGGATGATTTTCTTTCCTGCCATGCAGACCGCACCATGCTTTTTGCCGACAGTCCTGAAAGGAAAAGAAATTCCGACACTGATTCCTGCGGCAATTGACCAGGACCCTTACTGGAGAGGAATAGCAAGAGAGGTTGCAAGAAAACTTAATTACCCGAAACCGGCACAGATACATTGCATGTTCCTTCCTGGCTTGGCTGAGGGTGGAAAGATGTCTGCATCCCAGCCTGACTCAGCTATCTTTACTACTGATAGTCCTGAAACAGTTACTCGGAAAGTAAGCAGGGCTTTTACTGGTGGAGCGCCATCAGTTGAAGAACAAAAAAAGAACGGTGGCAATCCAGACATCTGCCCGATTCACAAATATTATTATTACTTGTTTGAGGAAGATGACAAGGCTGTTGAAGAACTTTATTACAATTGCAAGAAAGGAAAACTAATGTGCAAGGACTGTAAGGCAGAGTTAGCTGTAAGAATAAATAAGTTCTTGGCTAAGCACCAGAAGGAAAGGGAAAAAGCAAAGAAGAAAATCAAGGACTTTCTGTTAAGGGACTAGTTTCCTTTATCACTTCTACCTCATACTTCTCATTCCTAAGTTTTTTTATCAGGTTCCTGAAGTACTGGTTGTCCTGTGCCTTAACAACTATCTTTTTCACTTGTTTTAATTTGGCAGTAGTGTTTATTTTTGAGAAAGTGTCTCCCCACTCTTGTACATCCTCAACTGAAATGCCTTTCATTTGCAGACTTTTCTTTATTTTTTCAATTGCTTCACTCCCGTGAGAAATTTGTGATGTTGCAAAACCAAAGTTCTCTGTTGTTGCATTCATGTCAACGACAAGAATAAGCACTACTTCTTTTACTCCTTTTATAGCATTTTCAATGAATTCTCCTTCCTCTTCCTTGTTATTCAACAAAGGAATTGCTATCTTTGCCATTACACAGCCTCATAAAAATCTTTTCTTTTTTCCATCACAAATCCTTCTTCCTTGAGGAACTCAACAACTATCTTACCTAACATTCTGTTCTTCATTGCCTTGCCTAAATCGTTTAATTCAACTCCCTTCTTTTTCTCTAGGTAAGCTAAAACAGGCTTGGCTTTTTTCTTGAACAACTCGGTATTAATAAAAAAATAGCTGCCGTCAAATGTTTTTATCCCGATTATTTCTTTTGTCTTCATTTCTGTTCTGTGTTCTTCTGAAAAAGCCCTTGCACTACTCTCGTCATAATAAACAGCAAAACCATCTTTATAGATGTCATAATTTGGTTTGCCTTCATAATCCGCTTTCTCTATTTCTCCACCACTGCTCATGACAGATTTCTCTGCATCTTCCTTTAACTTGTAAACAGCTTTTCTGTATTCCTTGTTAAGTCTGTACTTTACTACTTTCCCTTCTTTCAATAATTCCTTGAACTTTTTGAGTTCATGTTCGTTCAAAAGTTTCTCGAATTTTTCTTCAACTCTCTCATTTAAAGGTTTCTTTTTAAGTAGCCCGATTATATGTTCTTCGACTTTATCTGGACTGCCTTTGGTTATTTTTGTTTCTTTAGCATCCTGTTCATACTCTTGTTTAGGTGCTTCTTTCTTTACCATTGCCCAGACGCCAGTCCTGACTGACTTAAAATCGTACTCTGAGTCTGCGTCCAAGCCGAGTGCCTTAAAGTCCTTCTCATCAAGAACTATAGCATACTTTGTACCTTTAGTGCTTACTTTAGCCAAAGAATCCCTAAGTATATACTGAAAATATGTTAATAAGTGTGCTTATTTCTGGTTTCTTTAGAACCACTTGCTTAAATCCTGCTGGCTTCCTTTCTCATTCATCTTTTCTGTCAGCTTGTCAATAGTGTTGCCGACTCTTTCCTTAGAAAAATCGTGCTTATCACAGAGGAACTCAAGGATCTTGTCTTTGTCTGGTTCACCGAACTCTATTGTATAAGCATCTGTCTTCATTGGTTCCATGAAAATCTTTTCTATTTTCCTGTAATCAAAATCTGGTTCGTGCTTAGTGTCCTTGATTATGTCCTCAAAAGAATCATGTTTCTTTACTAACCTGATTGCTGTTTTTGGACCAATGTGGGGAAACTTATCATTAAAGTCCGTTCCAATAAGAATACCCAACCAGACAAGTTTCCTGCGATCAATTTCAAGAGCGCCAAGTGCTTTTCTCAGTTCTATTTTCTCCGGCTTTACTTCGATGTAATAATCTCGTCCCGGAACCTTTCTTTTGCCTGAAACAGTTACATTCCTGAACAGAAGGGGGACACCAAACAACAAACAATCATAATCCTGTGAAGCACAGGCATAAATATCGTTCTTCGAATTCATGTAACTCAATTGTGCCTCTCCGTCCTGCGGTGCTTCTATAACAGGCAGACCCATTAACCTTAAGAGTGTCTTTGCATCCTCAACCATCGGAGGAGTAAGCTTTAATGCCCTGCTCCCAAACTTCTTTGCTTCTTCCAGGTTTCCTTCCTTGATGGCTTTCTCATGCTTCTCGGTTGCCTCTGTTCTTATCCTGCTTCTTTCTTTTTGGGTTTTTTCCTTTAACTTGTTTGGCTTGCCGTCAAAAACAAAAACAGGCTTTATTCCCTTTTCAATCAGGTTTGTTGTCCTGTATAACAATCCGGTTAAATGTGATGTAACATTGCCACGGGAATCCATTAATGGAGTGCCGTCATAACTACGGATGCTTGAAAGAAACTGGTAAATAATGTTATAAGAATCAAAACCGATTTTCCTGCTGTCAAGAATATCCAAATCAAGGTTTTCTCTTTCAATTAACTCGCTGATTGCTACGCCCATAGTTCTTTAATTGCCTCAAATGGTTATTAAGGTTAATTACCTAAGCCTATGCGAAAATATGCAACTAAATACGTGAATTAACTGAATACCTCGTCAATCAGATAATGTGAACCTAAAACAAGGACAAGGTCTTTTTTAGAGGCGAATGAAACTGCTTCCTTAAACGCGTTTTTAGGGTTCCGAATAACCACGCAGTTTTTAGGACAATACTTGGCTATTTCCTCAGCAGCCAAAGACCTCTCTCCTTTCAACTCACAAACAACAATAGCATCCGCCTTTATTCTGCCCAGCATCTCTTTAACGTCCTTGTCCTTGAGGCAGGAGAAAACCACAACCAGTTTTTCGTGCTCAAGAATCTTTATTGTTTCCATCACTGCGTCAATCGCGGCTGGATTGTGTGCAACGTCTGCAACAATCAAAGGTTCTTTTTTTATAATCTGCATCCTGCCGTTCATAACTGCTTTTCTGATTCCTTTTTTTATTGCTCTGTCGCTTATGCGGTGCCCTTTCGCCCTCAAAACCGAGATGGCTGCAACTGCAAGTGAGGCATTTTTTGCCTGGTGTTTGCCGAGCATACTGACTTCCAGTCCTCTGAGCTTAATTGGTTTAAAAACATCAATAACAGTTCCTTTTCCAGAAACTTTTTTTATTGCATAATCGGGAGAAATAAGTTCTGCTTTCTTTTCTTTTGCAGTCTTTTCAATTACCTTCATTCCTTTGTTGTTCTTTGCGGTAATAACAGGCACGCCTTTCTTTATTATCCCTGCTTTCTCGTAAGCAATCTTGTCTATTGTATTCCCCAAATATTTGATATGCTCTTTTGAAATTGAAGTAATCACACAAACCTCTGGCTTAAGAACATTTGTTGCATCCAAGCGACCTCCCATTCCTGTTTCCAGTACA
>CAZEVB010000001.1:15821-24319 GCA_964515835.1 uncultured archaeon
GAGGAAACAAATGTGCAGACAGAACCCTTGCCGTTAGTGCCTGCAACATGAACTATTCTCATGTTTCCTTGTTCGAATTCCATTAATCTAACTAACTCTTTTATTGTAGAGAGGTTAAACCCAGTCATCCTGTTTTCGAAACTGTTAACAAAATCAATTGCTTCTTTGTAGTTCATTTCACCACTTCAACTCTTTACATTTTAACGGAACAAAAACAAAATAACTTCCTGAGTATTGTTCCTTTAAAGGTCTGTCCTTAAACTTAGTGATTGTCTCCAGCATCTGTGTGTATCTGTCGCCGACAGGTGCAACTATCCTGCCTTTCTCTTCTGCGGCGTCAAAAATCTTTTTCGGGACAAAAGGACAGCCAGCACTAATAAGAATCCTGTCAAACTTTTCAGCAAAACCCTCGCAGGCATCTTTGTTGATTATCTCTGCGTTCTTTATTCCTGCTTCCTTGAGGTTCTCTCTTGATTTTTCTGCAATCTTTTTTATAATCTCAACACCGACTACTTTTCCATCATCGCCAACAATTTTTGACAGTAAGGCAACTACATACCCACAACCAGAACCGACTTCAATTACTTTCATTCCTTTCTTTAAACCAAGTAACTCCAGCATGATTGCGATTGTGGATGGCTGGGAAATAGTTTGTCCTTCTGAAAGAGGCAATGCATCATCAGCATAACTGAGTTCTTTCATTCTCTCATCAACAAATAGTTCTCGTTTAATTGCAAGGAAAGCATCCTCAATTTCTCTTGACTTTATTGCGCGTCTTGATTTAAGATATTCAATCAGTTGTTCTCTCTTTAACCTGAAACTTTCTTCCGAATCACTCATCTTTTCTCTTCCTTATCTCTTTAACAAGGTCTTTTGGCCTAGAAAAACTCTCTAAGTCTTCCTCATCAACAATAGGAATATCATCAATACTCTTTTTCCTGAATCCTTTTGCGACAATGAATGCTTCCGAGTTAAATGTGCTTCTGATTTTTTTCGCGTCTTCTACCGCTTTCTTCATCTCTACCCTATACTGTACTCGGTGTATGACTAATGGTTCTTTTGGTTCTGAGTATGCCTTGAATGGAGCTTTCGTGAATTCAGCTATCTTCATTCCCAAGTTGCTTAGTTTCTCTAATGCAGAGTCCTCAAAAGTACTGTCAAATAGTTCTTCTTTGTCAGGTTTCTCAAAAATGTTCCTGCTTTCTATCAGATCGCTCTTGAGTGTTTTCTCGAGTTTTTCGGCAATCTCAAGCGAGGCAGGGTGTCCTTTCTCATACCTATGGATTGATTCCGGTGTGCTTCCTATTTTGTCAGCAAGCCCCTCCAGACTCAGTCCAAGTTCCTGTCTCCTGTTTCTTATTTTCTCGCTGTTAAGCGGAACAGTTATTTTTCCCTTGAAAAACTTTTTTTCAGGCATCTTATCTTCAAGAACATTAGCAAATGCGTTTAGCGTGAGAACCGGTATTGAGTAACGATTATACAGAATATCATCTTTCAGGACATATACCTTTGTTTTCATGCCGACGATTATTGCCGATGCATCAAAAGCAGATGCTACTCTCTTTAGTTCCTGTGCCTGTTCCAGCCTTATCCCGTCAACGTTCTCATAAACCTTGATGACAAACCTTTCTCCATAGGCGTTCGCAACCAAGTCAAAGCAGGTATTGGAATGACTGAAAGTACTTACATCAAATCCGTGTTGCTTTAGGACGCCAATTGCTTTTATAATTAAGTATTCTCTCATCAGATCACCGAGGAAGCGAAAGCAACAAGAGCAATTATCATGGCATACTTGCTGAACTTGTGGGATTCTGTTGTTTTCTCTTTGTTCAGCAGATAGAACGAGTAAGAGAAACCCATTCCGCTTACGGCAACAAGTGCAAGGTACAGTAATCCTGGTATTATTCCATAAAACCATGCAAGCAAAGCAATCATTATTCCGCCTGCATAACAAAGCATGATAATTGTTTTCACAAGAGTAGTTGACAGAAGCATCGGCAAGGTCTTCTTAATTCCTTTATCAGCCTCAATATCTTCCATATCTTTAGTTATTTCCCTACCTACATTAACAAGGAAAGCAGACAGTACAAGAGGAAGAATTAATGAATAATCCCCCGCAACAGACGCACCAAAGATTAGTGTGAATCCTGTTCCCGAAGCAACAACCAGATTACCAACAAACTTTATCTTCTGCATCAAAGAAGAATAAACAAACAACAGTACAGAGAACGCCAATGCAATAGTAAAAGCATCCTGGTTAATGAAGAACGAAATTATTATTCCTGCAAGGAAAAGGACAGCGGAATACAAGAAAACATTCCTTGCCTTTATCTTTTTGGATGGAATAGCTTTCTCCGGTCTTATCTTTTTGTCAATTTCTTTATCAAAATAATCATTAATTGCCTGCCCTGCCCCGCAGATAACAAAAGCGGAAACCATTGCCAACAGCAAAGGAAAACTAAAACCAAATCCTGAGTTTCCGACTGCAAATCCGATGAATACTGCTATTGATGCTATTAGGCAGTTGCCAGGACGCAGGATTTTTATATACTCAAAGACTTTTCCCATGTATTATTATTATAAAAGAATCCAAATATATGGGTTATAGTAAGACCAGTATACAGCGTAATCAGTGTTTTTTATGCAGGAATTATCTATCAGAGAAGCAGCAGAAATATTGTGGCAGAATCACAAAGAAGGAAAAAAGAAAGGTTTTACCTGGGAAGGCCCAGAAGGCACCCAAAAGAGAGTAGTGGAAGGTGGCGAACAGCGCCTTCTTTTTGAAGCAAGAAGCCGGATTCTTGACGAAATCAAAAAACGAGAAGGTCATCGCCTGCCAAAAGTCCCTGCAAATAAAATAGGCGATTTTTTTGTCGGCAAAATAAGGACATATAATCTTCTTCCTATGTGGCGGGTTAAAGGCCTATCAGATCCAAGAAAACGTGCACCTGTCGGAAAACCAAGTTCCGAAAAGCCCTCAGGCAGGATAGCAAATAAACAGTACTTAGATTTAATCAGGCAAATGGAAAAGACTTCTCCCGGAGACCACAAAAAAAAGCAGGGCACCCAGCCCAATAAACCGATTCCGGAAAAGAAAGCCCCGAAGAAAAAACCCTTGTGGCAGAGACTGTTCAGAAGAAAGCCTTAAAGAATTGTATTAGTAAGTGATATTCTAATTATTTTTTTTTATTATTATTGCCAGCAACTATGCTAGCATAGTTAAACAAATCTGTAATTAGTCTTCTCTAAGTCAAATTGCTGTTTATGGGAATTATGCAAAGTGATCATATCCAAACTTCTTTAGTTCTTCTTTTCTGCCTTTCTTTTCTAGGAAAATCTTTTTTCCCTTGATTATTTTCCCGACAAGCTTACCAAGTTTTTCTGCTCTCTTTGCATATTTTTTATTAACCGTAAAGACTAATTCAAAGTCTTCGCCTCCGAACAACGCATAGTCCAACGCATTTTGCTTCAGTACTTCTGCTGCCTTCTTGGTTTCAGAGTGAATCGGAATTGACTCGGCAAATATTACCGCTCCTTTCTTGCTTGCTAAACAAATGTTTCTTACCTCGGAAGCGAGACCATCGCTTACATCCTCCATTGCATTGGCAATCTCTGCAATTTTTCCTGAAAGGTCCATTCTTGCCTTTGGCCTTAAATGTTTTGACTTGACGAAATCAAAACCCTTCTTCTTTTTTAGGAACAAATTAAGGCCTGCTGTTGATGCACCGAGTTTTCCTGTAACAAAAATCAAATCACCGGTTTTTGCGTCAGAACGCAGGCACAGATCTTTACGCCTCTTGACTTCTCCTATAAGTGTGATGTTTACTGTCATTAAACTACCATGGCTTGTGTCTCCTCCGAGAACATCCGCCCTGTGCTTTTTTGCAGACTTATAAATTCCGTTATAGAAACTACGAATAAACTCGGCACTTGTTTTTTTATGCAGCGAAATAGAGATAAATGCGTAAAGTGGTTTTGCACCCATTGCCGCAATGTCGCTCACATTAGCTTCCATTGCCTTTATGCCTATATCTTCCGGATAAAAGTAATCAAGGGAAAAGTGATCTTTTTCAACAAACATATCGGTTGTAATAACTAGTAGCTGGTTTCCTGATTTTATTACTGCGGCATCATCTCCAATACCAAGAACAACTCTCTTGTTATGGGGCTTCTTGGAAATCATTTTTATGAATTCTATTTCACTTTTTATTTTGCTGTTTTTCATTTGAAACCTTCATTGGGCAGAATTTTCCGCACATCGTACAGACATCTTCCTTTATGCCTGATTCTCTCCTGTAGCGCGTTGATTTCTCGCCATCAATTGCCAGCTCAAACATCCTGCACCAATCAAAATTTTTACGCGCTTTTGACATTTCATAATCTTTTGCAATCGCTTTTTTGTTTCCTTTGGCAATATCTGCAGAATGAGCAGCAATCTTTGTTGCAATGATTCCTTCTCTGACGTCATTAATTTCAGGTAATCTTAAATGTTCTGCAGGAGTAACATAACACAAAAAACTTGCTCCGTAGTAACCTGCAAGAGCCCCGCCAATTGCTGCGGTTATATGGTCATGACCTGCACCTATATCTGTAACTAACGGACCGAGGACATAGAACGGCGCATTGTGACAGTACTTCTTCTCCAGTTTCATGTTTTTTTCTATCTGATTCAATGGAACATGTCCAGGACCTTCAATCATAACCTGAACATTTTCTTTCCACGCGCGCTTTGTTAGCAGTCCAAGGTTCTTAAGTTCCTTTATCTGCGCTTTATCAGTAGCGTCATGAATACTGCCTGGTCTTAGGCCATCACCAAGACTCAAAGTAACGTCATAGTTGTATGCCATTTCGAGGATTTCATCAAAAGATTCATACAAAGGGTTTTCCCTGTTGTTTTGTCTCATCCATCTCACTAAGATTCCGCCGCCTCTGCTGACTACTCCTATGAGGCGTTTATCTAGCAAAGGGAGACAGTTTTTCTGTAATCCTGCGTGCACAGTAATGAAGTCTACTCCGTCTTTGATATGCTTTTCAATTCCTTTAAGAAAGTCACGATCACTAAGCGAGTCTATGTCTTTTCCATCAGCAACAGCTTGGTAAATAGGCACGGTTCCTACAGGCACCGGAGAATTCTTTATAACGTTTCTTCTGAATTCGTCAATATTGCCTCCGATACTGAGATCCATTACAGCATCCGCACCATACTTTAATGAAACTTCAAGTTTCTTCATTTCATCTTTCTTGTTTGCATGCTGAGGCGAGCTTCCAATATTAGAATTTATTTTTATGAGGAATTTCTCGCCAATAATAATAGGTTTTAGGTTTTTGTGTTTCCTGTTAGCCGGAATAACTGCTCTGCCTTTGGCTATTTCCTTTCTCACGGTTTCCTGACTAACAGATTCATTTCTTGAACAGAATCTCATTTCTTTGGTAATCTTTCTATTTCTTGCTTTTTCCAGTTGCGTCATTTATCACACCAATAATTTTCTTGGATTCTTTTTCAACATTGTCTGTTGTGAGTACTGCAGACATCATACAAATACTCTTACAGCCGGTTTCAAGAACTTTGAGAAGATTATCCATATTTATTCCGCCGATTGCAACAACAAGTATACTCACTGACTCAAGAACTCTTTTAAGCTCTTTTGGTCCTGATGGTGTACCCGCATCTTTCTTTGTGGAGGTTTCAAAAACAGGTGAAAAGCCAAGGTAATCAGCCCCTTGTTCCTCGGCTTCGACAGCTTCCCTTAAGTTATGTACAGTAATACCAATTATCTTGTCAGGAAGATATTTTCTTGCAACAGCAAATTCCAAGTCATCCTGGCCAAGATGGATTCCGTCTGCATCAACAGCAATACAGACATCAAGCCTGTCATTGATTATAAAATCAGCTTTTCCTGCACACAACTTTTTTATCTTACGGCATTCTCCAACCATTTCTCTTGTCGGGAGATTCTTTTCGCGGTACTGAACCACTTTACATCCTGCACTCAGAGCAGATTTTACATCCTCAAGCACACTTTTCTTTGTGAGGTCTGAGTCAGTAATAAAGTAATAATCCCAATTCCTCACTTAGACCACATCGCAAATCAGAGTTGTTTAATCCTGCTTTTGGATTCAATCTGTTCTTGTGAAAGGTTGTAAACCGCGTCATAAAAATTTATTTTGAATGTTCCCGGCCCAAAGCTCTTCTCAGCAGCGATTTCTCCTGCAATTCCGAAACAGCTTAAAGCCGCAGCCGCAGCCTTCACGTAATCTTTTTCAACTGCCGAAAAAGAACCAATGACTGAGGCAGACATGCATCCTGTTCCGACAATAGAACCCATCATCTCATTTCCGTTCTCAACTGCAAAAGTTTCTTTTCCGTTACTAACGTAATCAACTTTTCCTGTAATCACTACAGTAGAATTTGTCTGTTCTGCGAGTCTTTTTACCAGTTCCTCAGGATTTCCTTTGACAGAAATAGCCTCAACTCCCCTGACTTCTGCTTCGACTCCTGCAAGGACACCGATTTCTGCAGAATTTCCTTTGATAATATCAATATTCACGTTCTCAAGGATTTCCTTGCACTTCTCTGTGCGCATGTCGGTTGCTCCTGCACCAACTGCATCAAGAACAACAGGAATTCCTTTTTCATTAGCTTTTTTTCCTGCAATAATCATTGCATCAATCAAAGGAGTAGTTAAGGTTCCTATATTCAGGACCAATGAAGAAGCAATCCCAGTCATCTGTTCAACTTCTTCGGGAGCATGTGCCATTACAGGCAGTGCCTTGAAAGAACGTGTAATATTCGCACAATCATAAATAGTAACCCAATTTGTTATGTGATGAACCAATGGTTTCTGTTCACCAATCTTTTTATAGTTCTCGTAAACCCAACTCAAAAAATCACCTCTCGAAACAATGAAAAATAAAAGCATTAAAAATTAGAACCATTTCCTGAAGTGCGTGCACAGCAATAATCCGTCTTTAAACGAAATTTTGGTTTTTTTGTTTTTAAACTCGTTACTAAGACCTTTTCCAATTCCAAACCTCAAATCATAATTATCTATCCCGTAAACAAAGCCTTTCAGGCTCAGTCCTTTGACGTCGCCCATAACAGGGAACAAAGAAATCTTTTCGCCAGGAACACCAGTTATAGAAAACTTTTTTGGCACAAGATAAATCTCCTGATTCTCGTGAATTATTTTTGCACTAATCTTTTTTGGTATCTGTGTCAAAAGAAAAATGTTTGTTAAGGTCATGTCTGCCCTGCTCCCAAGAGCACCAAGAATAATTATTTCCCTGAACTTCTTGTCAATGCAATAGTTGATTGCCAGTTCTAAGTCAATGAAGTCCTTTTCTTTAGGGAACCTTATTGTTTCGACGTCACGGTATTTCTTTACTGCTTTGCTGTTAATGGAATCCATGTCTCCAATCAAAAGCCCTGGCTTGAATCTGGTTTTCAGTAACTTGTTTGCCCCGCCGTCAACAGCAACAATAAAGTCATTCTTGCCGATGTGGGAATAAAGGTACTTTGTGTTGACACTGCCATTGCAAACTATGACTGCTCGTTTCATAACTAAAAGATTCTGCAAACAGCTAAATAATGCTTTGCCATAGAACTCTGAAACTAGAAAATAAAAATTGAGAAAAAACTATCCTTTCTTCAGTTTTCTCTTTACTCTGAGCTTCTTGCATTTGCATTTCCTGCACTTGTCAGGTCTCTTGCCTGGTTGGGACCTCATCTTGTGATTGCACTTCATGCAAACCCAGATGTTATCAAAAATTCTTGCTTCTGCTACCGGAAATCTTGCCATAAAAAATCACTGTCAAAAAACAGATTATATAATTGACATATGATAGGTTTAAAAAACATTTCAAAGTACAAGGTCTTTATGCCCAGTATCCCCAAAAAAAGACCAATAGGCAGGAAATCCAAGAGAGCAGCTCCTCAAATAGAACCAAAATTTAAAACCTGGAAAACAATGATTGCACAAGAATACACTAAATTCGCTGAAGCCGCTGAATCCAGGGGCTTGAATCATCGTTCAAGACCATTAAAGGCAGAATGGGACACCCTCATACATAAAAAAGCATACACTATAATGGCTAACCAGGCACTAGAAGCTATCGGTGTCGGCAGAGTAAAAACAGAAGACCGCAGACTAAGAAAACAGATTGGTGTGTTGGCAAGAAGAGCAGGGGAAACAGCAGCCTCAAAGAATCTCATGACAAGATCCGAGGCAATCGCACAAGCAAATCGCAATCTTGTTAATGCAGTAATCGAAGCAAAAGGCAGGGAGTCTTCCAAACCATTCAGAGCAAAATTCCTTCAACAGATGAATTTATTTGAACGAGCCATACTATAACATTAAATTGTTTTCCTAATACAATAGTTTATATATTCTACTTATAAAAGAAATATTATTGCGAGTTCTACTGCTCCTGTAGTGTAGTCCGGTCAAGCACACTGGCCTTTCAAGCCAGCGGCCTGGGTTCAAATCCCGGCGGGAGCA
>CAZEVB010000002.1:0-2176 GCA_964515835.1 uncultured archaeon
CCGGAGGAATAGCGGAAATGTCTGGATTGGGATCAAAAATAAGAAAAAGAACAGATGCACTTGACTCTGCAGGAAACACTACAGCGGCAATAGGCAAGGGCTTTGCAATAGGAAGCGCCGCCCTCACATCACTCGCATTGTTCTCCGCATACGCGGCATCGGCAAACATTCAGACAATAGATATTCTGAATGCAAAAGTAATCATCGGTCTAATGATTGGGGCAATGCTTCCTTTTTTGTTTAGCTCAATGACCATGAGAGCAGTCGGCAGAGCAGCATTCGGAATAATTGAAGAAGTTAGAAGACAGTTCAAGGAAATAAATGGACTAATGGAAGGAACAGCAAAAGCAGATTATACAAAATGTGTTAGTATAACAACAAATGCAGCACTCAAAGAAATGATTGCACCTAGCTTGCTGGCAATTGCAAGTCCATTCATCATTGGATTGTTGCTCGGAAAAGCTGCTTTAGGAGCAATGCTGGCAGGAGCACTTGTATGCGGAATAGCAGTTGCAATTGCAATGGCAAACTCGGGAGGAGCATGGGACAACGCCAAAAAATACATTGAAGCAGGAGCATTTGGCGGAAAAGGAAGCCAGGCACACAAAGCAGCTGTTGTCGGAGACACTGTAGGCGACCCATTCAAGGATACTTCGGGACCATCAATCAACATACTCATAAAACTAATGTCAATCATTGCATTGATTTTTGTGCCTATTTTCTTATAGGTACAACTCCCTTATTTTTTCAAAGAGAAGAGAGAACTTTTTGTAACCTGCTTTCGCGTTAAAGTGGCCGGCACCATGAACAATAGTTAACTCGGTTTCAAGGTTAGAGGCAAGTTCCTTTGCATGACCAAGAGGAACATAAGGATCATTATCCGAATGAAAGATATGGAAGTCCTGACAATTGGACCTTATTTTTTGCCAGTCAAAATTATGGTCAACAAAAGTCCTGTTAAGATCATCAAACCAGGGATTGTTAAGTGGTTTACTGAATCCTGAGACAAAGAAAGCTGCTTTTACAGGTCCGTGTTCCTGCAAGAGGTTTAACAGGAAAGGGACTCCTAAGCTATGACCTACTGCTAATGTGGTTTCCTTGTTAAGAGAATCAAGGTAAGGCTCAAAAACCTTTAACCATGCACCAAGATTCTGGCCTTCAGGAGTAGGAAAACACGGAATAATTGCTTTATGCCCCCTCATTTCAAGCTCTTTTTTTAGCCAAGGAAACCAGTTTTCTCGGGGGTTTCCATAAGAACCGTGTATAATAAATATATCCATACGAAGAATAAGCGGGAACAAATCTATTTAATGGTTTTGCGGGTTGAATAAATAATGAAGTTCAGTATTCTGATTATTGCATTAGTCATTGCAGTCCTCTTATTTGGGTGCATAACACCAAAAGACACAGATAATGATGATCTTTCTGGGGATGATACTAGTTCTGATGACCAGGGAAATGACAACAGTGATGACAAGGATAATAATCTGGATAACGGAGATTACCTTGAACCACCAATCAATCCACCTATCGGAAATGGTGCTGAGGATAATGGGAATGATCAAGGCTTAAGCTGTACTAACAGTGACTCATTCAGATTCAAGAGCGCTGAAATGAAAGAAGAATCATTAGTAGCAGTGTTTGAGAGCAGGAGCACAGGTCCGCTAAAGAACGGCGGATGTACTCTGGTAGAAGATGAAGTTGAAAGTAAACACTCTTGTTATCTGGATGACAGGCAGGCTTATTTTGAAGAAAACATAGAAGTTACAGTAGAGGATGCGCCATCAAGAACAGAAATAGTGTTCTCATTCATGAGGATATCAGGAGCATTCTTAATAGAAACAGTAATCTGCACGAGATGATTTTATTGAGTTTAAGGAAAAACCAGATAACCGGAGTCATAGTACTGATTGCTTTAGTTCTTCTTTATGTTCCTGTTCCCCTGATTGAAAGCAGGACAATCGCATCCGTTGCCTTGTTAGGAACAGCACTCTATTTGTTGTTAGTTAAATAATCAGTCTTTTTTCCAGAGGTTTAATTTAAGCAGTTTCTTTACAACAAGAATAAAGAAGACTGTAGAAGTAATGCTTATAGCCAGGAAATAATAAGCCATCCCGCATGCAAGGCCGACTGCTCCAGCACACCACAAGGCAGCTGCTGTAGTAAGTCCTTTTAC
>CAZEVB010000002.1:2276-5251 GCA_964515835.1 uncultured archaeon
TTCTTCTTGCTTTCCTTCTTAACCTTGCTGACCCTCTCAATTGTTCTTTTTATGATTGATTCTCCAATCCTGAGTTTTTCTGTCTCGCGCTTTATTGAGGACTTAATAGAAACAAGTTGCCTCTTGAGAGAACCTGCCTTAGAAATAAATTCTTTTTCGGTCAGCACGCCGTTCGCTTGAAGCTTGGTCAAGTCACTCATTTGATGATCAATCATGTGCACTGCACACTTTAGTTTATCAACATTCATTATGTGGTCTTCTTTTTCCTTTCGCATATCATCCAAATGTGTTATCTCGTCTGTCAGACTAGCGATATTTGCAGCAAACTCTCCATCAGAAATGTTTCCCTTTTCATGACTATCATAAATGTCTTCCTCGAGATCCCTCAGTGAACGAATCTGCATTCCGAGATTATACTTGTTACGCATTTTTATTAACGAGTTAATCACAACAATCAAAACAACTATTATCACTACCAACAGGAGGATAACAAAACCAAATATTGCGAAAACCTTTCCAAGATCATCACTCAAGCCGAGGTTATTTCCAGGGTCAACAGGAGTGGCACCGCTCCGCTCGATTTCTTTTCTGACGCTCTCTCTGATTAAGTCAGTTGCATCAGTCAGTTCTGAAGAAAGGAACACCAGGCTGATGCCGTCTGCAAGAGAAGCCTTGTGCCTTGAACCTAAGCCGTGCTCGGCATAAAAACCGGCTGCTTCCAGGAAATATCTTGAGTGGTCAAAATAGAGTTTTGACCAGAGATATGTTTTGTCAGAATCGTCAAGCTTAGGAGAAACCTGGCTAATGCTTTCCTGTAAAAGGTCTTCCAGTTCGGGGGCACTAAGTCCGTCTGAAACAACAAGAGCTTCTGCAAGAACATAAGCAGAAGCAGCATCATAAAGGGCAGGGAGATACTCCTTGTCTTCAAGTGATTTCTTTGCGGAGTTTAGTCTCCTTAAAATGTCCTCATCGAGTTCCATTATTGCGGTTACGTCCTCAATAGCAATAATGTATTCCTCAATCACGGGAGCAAGATCATTCAGATTACGCAGCTTTATGTCTACTTCCTTTCCCGATGACTTTGCTATATCATAAAAGTCCCGCGAAGCAGAAACCCAGGCAACAGCAAACTCATAATCCTGGATTTTCTCTATTGTGTCTTCCTGAACAGTAGAACCGTTACCATAAGTAATGATTACAACCTGGTTACTGTTCTCAATCATATTGTAATTGTACTCTGCCCAGCTGAGCCTCTGCAAGGCAGCAACCTGCCACTCCAAGTAATCAACAAACACTTTATTGGAAATCGTTTCCTTCATATTAGTTATGTCTCTCTTTAGGGAGAGTAACTTCAGGTCAAATGCAGTTGAATCAGACTCTAAAATAGAAGGATTATTGGAAATGTCCTTTACAAACATCGCATTTACTTTCGAGACAAATGCATAATTGGCAGCGGAATAAAAATAATTCTGTTCAGCAAGAACCCCCGCGAGCTTTAAGGATTCTTCATTGTTGTTGATTACCTCTAAGAGAGAAGAAACCAAAGAAGAGTCACCAATAAGAGTCGTGGAAATAGCGTTCTTTGCTTCTTCCTGTTCTGCCTTTGCATCAATAATGTATTTGTTGGTCAGCTCCTTCATAGTTGAGAGGTAATCAGGATAATCAATTGCGTCAGGAATAAAGTCAGGCAAGACAGTTACATCAGCGTTAACATCAATAGTGTCAATGTCAGAGAAAGCATACTGCAAAACATCATCAATGTTGGCTACCTCAACTACCTTCAAGCCAAGGTTATTGGGAGCATACTCAATCAGGTTAATGCTCTTTATTTCTCCGCCTTCCCGGATTGTTTGTTTTGCTTCTCCTTTAGGAATCATGAAAAGTTTCATACCCTGCTCGGAAGCTTCCTTTGCCTTCTCATAAACTCCGCCGACAGGCCCGACAAAACCCTCTTCAGTAATTGTTCCTGTTATGCTTACATGATAAGGCAATTGTTTGTCTTTCAGCATTGAGATAAGCAATAAGGCCATTGCTGCTCCTGCGCTCGGTCCCTCAACAACAGAAGCATTAGAATTAATGTCAAAAAAGTAATCATATTCATCAACATCCCTGTAAAAGTCCTTTGCAACTATTACAGCAGCCTTTGCCGTGCTCTGGGTGGAAGTGCCGACTAAAGGCTCTACATCAACCCACGCTCTCCCTGAACCTTCTTTTATACCAAGATTAAGATAAGCAACCAAGCCTTTGCCTTCAGTGGTTACTGCATAGATAGTCATTGAACTGTCTTCTATGATTGCCGAGCATAACGGCAGCAAAAGCAAAAGCGCAAAAACCAGTGAAAATAATTTATAGTTAACCAAACAAAATCACTTGAGTACAGATTAATATTCTGATTAATAATAGATAATTTTAGATAATATAAATATATGCGCGGAGAATAATCAGGGTTAATAAAAAATCAGGAGATAAGCCAAAGGCTAACCTAAGGTTTAAAAAAAAAGGACTTTTAGAAGAAGGCTTACTGTCCCGTCACAGACGGGACACGTCCACGAGCCACCCTACGTAGTGGGCGAGCTACACAATGGAACTAGCCGAACAAACTGCTTAATCCGGCAGCTGCTTCTTCCTCAGTCTTCTTGTGATCTTCTTCTTTATCTTCTTCTTTAGCTTTTGCTGCGCCTTCAGCTGGTGCTGCTACTGTTGCAACTGTTGCAACTGCAGCTTTCTCGATTGCTTCTTCTATGTTAATATCTTTGAGTGAAGCAACAAGGGCTTTAGTACGAGCAGTGTCTGCTTCAATGCCTGCAGCCTTAAGAACAGCATTAACTGAGTCTTCAGTTATCTCTTTCTTTGCGGCATGCAAAAGCATTGCAGAATATACATATTCCATCATATCCACCTCTTTAATCCTAAATGATTAAGCGTCATCCTCTTTTTTTTCTTTCTTAACTTCTTTTTTAGCTTCTTCGACAGGA
>CAZEVB010000002.1:5351-13179 GCA_964515835.1 uncultured archaeon
CCTTCGAGGGCAACTGACTTAGCGTCATTGAATGCCTTGCCAATGAGGAAAGGCAGTACTTCTTTGGCAGGGTAAGCTGCGTTAAATGCAAGATTGAATGACTTCTTTTGGGCAGAAACAAAGTTATTGAAGACTTCATCAATGTCAATGTCAAGAAGGGCCTTCAGGTAAACTATACCATCTTCGAAAGCGGCAATCACGTTAATACCGACTTTCATTGGTTTAATGTCAAGTTTTGTTAAGGCGTTTGCGGCAGAAGCTGTTATTTTTTCGCCTGCCTTTGCAACTACTTTATCTTGTTGAATAGAAATTGTTGCTCCTTCAATTTTTACCTTCAAACCTGCTGCTTTCAAGTCGCTGAGGGCAGGTCCTGGAGGCAGTCCTGTGTCACCTGCAGGAATTATTATGTCATTCTCTGCAACTGAACCTTCTTTCGCAGCAACGCTTCCCTTGTTCTTTTTCATGAAAGCAAATAACTCAAATGGGTTCATTTTTGTAAAAATTAATGCACATGAATTTTTTGCGTGCCCTAAAAGCTCTTTCTTTTCAGAGTCCTTGAGAGCCATCTTGATGACCCTTGTTTTTGAGACCTTAATAGTTGCTTTTCCCGCTAACTTTTTTCTGAGAGTCTTTGAAAGAGAAGCTGGGAACAGAGCTAAGTCTGCTACTGCCACAACAGGATATTCTTTTACAAGGACTTTAAGTTCGTTTAACTGCGATTCTTTCCAGGCTTTGTTGTGAGAAGTCACTTTGATTCCTCCGCAGTTTCTTTTGTTTCTTCCTTGGCCTCTTCTTTAGCTTCTGCAGTCTCTTCCTTAATTGCTTCCTTTGCCGGTTTTTGGTTTGGAACTCCTTTAAGTTTTTCACCCAGCTTTGCAGGTTTTCCCATCGTAAGTTTAACTTGAGTTGACTTGATGTTATGATGTTTATTAGGCAGTTTTGCAACAAGATCCTTGTAAATTGCTTCGATGTTGTCTGCAAGGTCTTCATCCTTTGATTTTTCGTTGCCAATCTTGATGTGAACAACAGGCATGAATTTTCCTTTTTTGTTGGTTATCCTGGTGGTACTGCCGAATCTTGAAACAGCACTCCCATATGCTGCGGCTGTTGCCTGAATTGGTTTTGGCATTCTTCCTTTTGGTGCAAGCATCTGCCCGAGGTATTTACCAACAATAAGAATAGCAGGCCCTTCTGCCAGAAAAACCGGGTATTCAATCATAAGCAAATCAAGGTCCTTCTTTTTAATTGAAGGAATCTCGTCAACCATAATGATTTTGTCAGCCTTGTCTTTTATTGCAGGAACAAAGTTTTTATCTTTAACAAATACAAGTACTTTTGTCTCTGATTTGCCTGTAGCGTGCGGCAAAGAGACCTCTACATCAATCCTGTTCTCCTGTTTCTTGAAGTCGATGCCAGCGAAGTTGACTGTGAAGTCTACTGCCTGGACAAACTTCCTTGGTTTGGAGTTAACTTTAGCCAGTTTTATGGCTTCAATTATATCTTGTCGTTTTAACAATTTTACTACCTCCCACAAAACAATTGCAAGCAACTGCAGTGGTACTCCCGGTAAAAAGGAGGTATTATTACTAATTATTGAATGTGAATGTTTAAAAAGCTAATTATTGCAACTGGGAATCGTACTTGCCGTTAGCAACATCTTTCATTGCTTCTTTTGCGCGCTTTCCCTCGATTGTTACGCCCATTGAGTCGCAACTGCCCATGATTTCCTTGCACGCGGCTTTAATGTCTTTTGCACCAAGAGTATCCATCTTCATTTTTGCCACGTTCTTGACCTGTTCAATTGTCATGTTTGCAACAAAATCGGTTTTTGGGTTTCCTGTTCCTTTTGCGATTCCTGCTTCTTTCTTTATTAGTGCGCTTGTTGGCGGACTGCCAATCTCTACTTCAAATGCTTTGGTTGTCGAGTTAATAATTACTTTCACTGGAACCTTCATGCCTGAATAGTTCTTTGTTTTTTCGTTAATCTCGTTAACGATGTCTCCGATGTTTACTCCCATTGGCCCTAAAGCAGGCCCTAAAGGTGCAGCAGCAGTTGCCTTTCCACCTTCAATCAATACACTTATCTCTGGCATAATTATTCCTCCGTGAAACTGATTCAGTCCTTAATTATCCTTATATGTTCGGCGTGAATTGTAACAGGAATTTTTACTGCTGCTTCCATGAGTTCGACAGTAACCTCTTCCTTTGAGTCATTCACACGCGTTACTTTTGCCTTCTCACCCTTGAATGGACCAGCAATAATCTCAACCTTCATGCCCTGTTTAATTGATTTCATTAAAGGCTTTGACTCAAGTAAGTTAGATAGTTCATCTATCTTTACGTCTCCACTAACAACTCCTTTACCTTTAATGTGAGGCATGTTTGCAATTGCTCTTCTGAGTGTTATTTCATTATCTGCTTCAATGAGCACATAGCCTTTAAGACCGGGAACAACACATAAAGAATAGATGTTCAAATCTTCGTTCTTTATTCTGTTTGACAGAACGTCAATGACCAAACTTTCCTGAGCTACAGTAGTCCTAATAGTAAATATCATAAAATCACACCTATAAATAGGGACAATATAATATCAATCATCCCTAAAAACAATTAAAAGGTTATCTAAAGAGCAACGCCTGTCAGTGTCCTTATTATCATGAAAAGGAATGCAATTGCAAAACCGATTAAGGCAATGAAAATTATTCCTAAGCCTGTTATCTTTACCATTATCTTGTAGTCAGGCCAGGCTGGTTTTTTTGAAACAACAAAGATTCTTCTTGATGCTGAAATAAAGTCAGATATTTTTCCCATGTGCTCACCAATTAATTAAAGAATATTAAAGAAGAAGGGAAACAAAAGAATAAAAAGGTAAGTGGTACCCCCTACAGGAGGTAGCACGCGAACCGTCCCTACGCAATGGGGCTAGTCTGCAAATTCTATTCCTAAGTCGACTGGTTCTGTTCCTGCCCTGTCATCCATTTTCTCAAGGTAGGGAAACTTCCCGCCTGCAACAACAATCATTGCCCTTATTTGGTTTCTTGGGAGATTCTCGTCAACCATTGCACCCCAAATAATGTGTGCATTATCATGGATTTTTGCGGATACTGCTTCAACAATCATTTCCGCTTCCCTTAATGTCATGTCTGTTCCGCCAATCACATTAACGAGAGCCCTGTTAGCGTGACTAATATCAACATCTAACAAAGGCGATGTCAAAGCATTTTCAACTGCTTCAAGCGCCCTTGATTCTGCAGTTGTGTCTGCCTTTGATTCTCCGAGACCAATCATTGCTGCTCCGCCCCTATCAAGAATAGCCCTTAAGTCAGCAAAGTCTAGGTTAATGAGACCTGGTTTTGTGACCATCTCAGTTATTCCTTTTACTGCGTTTGTTAGGACTTCGTCAGCAACCTTGAATGCGGCGTTAACAGGTAGATCAGGAGCAATCTCCAGAATCTTATCATTTGGAATGACAATAACTGTGTCAGCGAACTGTTTCAAGCTGTTGAGTCCTGTTAAAGCGTTCTCCATTCTTTTTCTTCCTTCAACAGTGAAAGGAAGAGTGATTACTGCTATTGTTAAGGCCTTGATGTTTTTACCTATCTCTGCTACAATCGGAGCGGCACCTGTTCCTGTTCCACCACCCATTCCGCAGGTAACAAAAAGAAGGTCTGTTCCTTCCAATATATCAACAAGGTCATCAAGGGATTCTCTGGCTGCACTTTCACCGACTTGAGGGTCACTACCAGAACCTAAGCCTCTTGTGAGTTTCCTTCCAATCAGAATCTTCCTGTCTGCTTCGGCACTGAGAAGATCCTGAGCATCAGTGTTAACTGCAAAAGTTTCTGCACCGGAAATACCTATCTCAGTCATCCTGTGAATAGTATTGCCGCCACCGCCACCTACACCAACAACAGAAATCTTTGCCTGATTGATTTCAAGAAGTTTTTCCAGGTCTTCAGCACTCAAATCTCTCTTGGATTTCTTTTTCTTAATTGGGCTGCCTTCTTTTGCCCTCTTAATTGCCTTATCAACAATAGTCTTCAAATTATTACCCCCGAATTTCCCATACTAAGTTTAAATATTAGGTTAGTTGTTATTTATCTTGGCTGAAAACCATTTAAAAGTATATCTACAAGGAGCAAAATAAAATAGCAACTAAGGAGTGGTGAAAATTGATTGTATTTGGCCTTTCTGAAAGCAAAAAAACAGCACGCAGGATTGCAAAGAGCCTGAAAGTAAAGTTTGGGAAGTTTGAGAGTGCAAAGTTTCCTGATGGTGAAATGCACTTGCGGTTCGGGGATTCGGTTAAAGGAAAGAAAGTGGTGCTGGTAAAGAGTCTTAACCCCGAGCCAAATGACGGTTTAATGGAACTCGTTTTTGCTGCAAGAACCGCAAAGAAACTCAAGGCAAAAAAGGTCTATGCAGTTATTCCTTACCTTGCTTACATGAGGCAGGATAAAATGTTTAAGTCCGGAGAATGTGTTTCTGCACCGGAAATGGCAAAACTACTGAACAATTCTGTTGATGGTTTGGTTACAGTTGACCCACACCTGCACAGGATAAAGAAGTTAAGCGAGATTTTTAGGATTCCTACAAAAAGAGTCAGCGCCGACCCCAGTATTGCCGCATATATAAAAAAGAAATATAATAAGGACAAGACCCTTATTGTCGGTCCTGACATCGAGAGTTCACAGTGGGCAAAAAGGATTGCTGATTCAATCGAATTCGAGTCAACAATCTTTTTGAAGGAAAGATTTCACAGCAGGAAAGTAAAAGTAAGAGTTGAAAAAGAACTTGACTGGAAAGGAAAAGAAGTTATTATCGTGGATGATATTGTAAGCACTGGGCACACAATGATTGAGGCAGTAAAGGAAATCAAAAAAAGAAAAGCCAAGGCAGTTGACTGTGTCTGTGTACATGCAGTAATGGCAGAGAACGCTTACGCAAAACTAAAGAAAGCCGGTGCAAGGAAAGTTCTCAGCTGCGACAGCATTAAACACAAGAGCAATGCAATCGAACTTAGCAAAGTTATTAGTGAAGCAGTTAAAGACTGGAAATGAGGTGATTCATTGGTAAGCAAAACAATAAGAGAAATAATTATCAGGCCACTGAAAGACAGAATCTCAAAAATCAGGAAAGAAATGAAAAAAGCAAAGGGCAGAGAAACAAAAAAGATGCTGAATGAAGAACTTGATTATTGCAAAGAAATGATGGACGGGTATAAGGTAAAAAAAACACCAGCGAAGAAAAAGCTTTCAGAACAAAAACGAAAATTAAAAAAGAAAACAGTAGAAAAAAAAGCCAAGAAGAAATGAATCATACAAAAGGATATCTTTTCTTAGGCTTGATCCCACGGAATGAAACATGCTTCGTGAAATTCTCGCCATACTTTTCTCTCAGCAAACTGATAAAAAGAACCAACTCTTTTTTGGGGTACCGATAAGGCGGGAAACCATTGACTGTGCTAACAAAGAGAGTGTTTTTCTCTGCTGCCGCATCAAAGACACCAAAACCGGCAAGCTTTAATGCTTTGACTTCAGCAGCAACTTTCCTTTCAGCAGGCATCCCCCTGCCTCGCATAAGATGAATTAAGTGCGTTTGTTTTATCTCCTTCACTCTAATTTTTTCAGGTTCAATTGAATACTTCAAAACTAACTGGTTCGCGAAATCTGCGATAGCCCTTTCAGTAAGCGTGTCGGCTTCAAAGCCGTTTATATGACGCACATTAAGAAAACCTTGCCTGTCGTGGTAAGCGGAAAAACTCCCAAACCCACTAAGATGGAATTCCCGCGGTTTTGCACGCGACGCAGAAGGGTAAACCGCAAAAGACCTTTTCATTCTCTCATTGTGCCTCTCAAAGTGATTGCCAGGTTTACTGGTTTTCTCATGCAGGATGCCGACAAAGCTTATCCTTGTTTCTGGAGAAACAGAACAAGCATCTCTTAAAGATGACCCAAACATTGCTCTGGAAGAAGCACCATATTTAGATGGAGAGAAACCGTTAATTGTCTCTATAATGAGTCCTGCAGGTCCTTCCTTGAATTCAACAAAACCACCGGATACATGAACCTTTGAAAGAGCAGTACGCGAAATAAGAGGAACTTTATTTTTCTTTAAAGCCCCTGTTTCCTTGGGCAAAACATGTTTTTTTGGAATCATTAATAGAAATAATAATCAAAAGAGTATTTAAGATTTTCTTTACGTGAAGAACAACACCGCACTATTTAAATAACTTTCATAACCATATTCTGAAGGGTCTGGTTGAAACAGCAAAAAGGCAGGAACGGATTCGCGCACTCTGATATCATATCTATTTCTGATTTTTCACGCGAAGACATTGAACACATTCTTGATGAAGCTGCACGAATGGAAAAAATGCCGGAAGCAAAGAAAAAGAAGCTTCTTGAAGGAAAAACAATAGCAGCATTATTCTTTGAAGCAAGCACAAGAACAAGATTAAGTTTTGAAACCGCAATACAGAACTTGGGAGCAAATGTAATAGGTTTCAGTGACGCTGCAGCCAGCTCAACCAAAAAAGGCGAGACACTGAGTGACACAATAAGAATTGTGAGCAACTACGCTGACATCATAGTAATGAGACATTACATTGAGGGAGCGGCAAAAAGAGCTGCAGAAATAAGCAAAAGAAATGTCATTAACGCAGGAGACGGAAGCAACCAGCACCCGACGCAGACACTGCTTGATCTTTACACAATAAAAAAAGAGTTCGGGAAAATAGACGGGCTCAGCATAGGGATAATCGGAGACCTGAAATATGGAAGAACAGTACACAGTCTTGCCTACGCACTGGCAAAATTCAAGAACACAAAATTATTTTTGATTGCTCCGGACAACCTGAAAATGCCGAAAAACATTATTGAGGACATTAAGGACAAAGTAGAAATAAAAGAGACATCAGAACTCGGGAAATATGCCTCTGAAATGGATGTATTATACTCAACAAGGATACAGAAAGAGAGATTTGCAGAACCCCTTGAATACGAGAAAGTAAAAAGCGTTTACATCCTCGGAAAGGAACTGCTTAAAAACACAAAAAAGAAATTCAGGATAATGCATCCGCTGCCGAGAGTAGGAGAAATAAAAACAGAGCTTGATTCAACTGAAGCCGCAATATACTTTGAACAGGCAGCCAACGGACTGCCCGTCAGGGAAGCATTATTATACTTAGTAAACAAGGTGAAGAAATGAATACAGAAAAAAGTAAAGAAAAAAAGATTTATATTGCGCCAATAAAGAACGGCACAGCACTTGACCATTTACAACCCGGAACCGCAATCAAAATTATACAGGTACTGAATCCAAAAGACAACAAGACAACAATCGCAATTAATGTTGAAAGCAAGAGACAAGGAAAAAAAGATATTGTATTTATTGAAGGAAAAGAACTTAATGAAGCAGAAATAAACAAGATTGCTCTCATCGGCAAAGGCGGAACACTTAACACAATCAAGGACGCTAAAATAATCAAGAAGCAGCAGTTAAAATTACCAAAGTTTACTGAAGATATTTTCAGCTGCATAAACCCAAATTGTGTGACAAATAACGAGCCAATGGCAAGTAAGTTCTACATAACAAGCACTGAGCCTTTGAAGGCAAGATGTTTCTACTGCGAAACAGAAATGACTGAAGAGGAGATCACAAGGAAAATTAAGTAGTGGTCCTCATGGGTCTCGAAACAAAATTCTGCGGACTTAAACTGAGGAACCCACTGGTTCTTTCCCCCGGCATACTGGGGATTAACGCCCAGCAAATGATAAGAGTTGCAAGAATAGGTGCAGGAGCAATAACGACAAAGACTCTTGGACCT
>CAZEVB010000002.1:13279-16535 GCA_964515835.1 uncultured archaeon
GTTGTATCTGAAGTAAAAAAAGTAACAGAAAAAATACCTGTAATAATTAAACTAACTCCGGCTTGTAACTCTCCAGTCATGGTTGCAAAAGCATGCGAAGAAGCAGGAGCAGATGCATTCAGTGCAGCAAACACGATGCCGGGAATGATAATCAACATTGACGCAAGAAGACCAGTACTGCACTTCAAGAAAGGAGGAATGTCAGGACCGGCACTCAAACCAATAAACCTCAAGATTGTTTACGAACTATATGAGAACATTAAGGTTCCTATCATTGGCGGGGGAGGAATAAACACAGGAAAGGACGCGATTGAATACATCATGGCAGGAGCAACCCTCTGTGGAATAGGAAGCGGTGTTTACTACAGGGGAATCGGTGTGTTCGCTGAAGTTAATCAGGAAATAGAAAAATGGATGAAAGAAAACAAGGTCAAGAAACTCGATGAGATAAGGGGCGCTGCACATGAGTGATTGCCAGGATAACCACGCAGGAAAGATAAACTCATACAGGGTTTCAGAGAACAAGGAACTCTGCAAAGGCATCCGCAAAATCAGCGTAAAAGGGAGCATGGACTTCAGACCTGGACAGTTTGCCATGCTATGGATTCCAGGAATTGGAGAAAAACCATTTGTACCAATTGAAGTTAAGGACAAAATAACTTTTTGTGTTCGTGAGAAAGGAGAATTCACAAAGAAACTCTGCAACATCAAAAAAGGGGACTTCCTCGGAATAAAGGGACCTCTCGGAACAGGATTTGATTACGAAGGAGTAAAAAAAACACTTCTGGTTGGCGGGGGAATCGGGGCAATTCCATTGCTTCTGCTGGCAGAAGAACTGAAGAAACAGGGCAGTGAAGTTGACATCATAACAGGAGCGAAATGTGAAGACGAGGTTCTCTTTGAAGACAAATTTGGTAACTGCGGAAACCACTGTGTTACAACAGACGACGGAAGCAGAGGAGAAAAAGGTTTTCCGACAGACCTAATGAAAAAAATGATGGAAAAGAAAAAGTATGACAAAGTTTATGTTTGCGGACCTGAAATCATGATGAAAATTGCAATGGATTACTGTCTTAAAAAGAATGTCGAAGTTGAACTGTCACTGGAAAGGTTCATGAAATGCGGATTCGGCATCTGCGGACAATGCGCATTAGACAACCTGCTCGTATGCAAAGACGGTCCTGTGTTTAACGGTTCTGTCCTTGCAACAAAAAAAGAGTTCGGCAGATACGCATACAACAAGGCAGGAAAGAAAGTTACGCTTGAAGAGTATTACGGGGAAAAGAAATGAAACACGACCTCGCACTGATTAACGGAAAAGTATTCTATGCCGAAGAACTACAGGAAAGAAACGTCTATATCACGCAGGGGAAGATTGCGCAGATAAAAAACAGTGAACTTGAGGCAGAAGAAAAAATTGACTGTAAGGGAATGCTGGTTTTGCCTGGAATGATTGACAGCCATGTTCACATGAGAGAACCTGGTTTAACACACAGGGAAGATTTTCTGACTGGAAGTATGGCCGCTGCACATGGAGGAGTAACAACTTTTCTGGACATGCCAAACACAAAACCACCGACACTGACAATAGCTAACCTTGAAGAGAAAAGAGAGTTAGCCAAAAAGAGCGTGGTTAATTATGGTTTTCATTTCGGTTCCTCACAAGACAATCTTGACGAGATTGCCGCGGTATGGGACAAGAACATTGCATCAGTGAAAGTCTTTATGAACCACACTACAGGTGAAATACTGATTGAGGAAGATGAAGTAATTGAAAAGATTGCGGATGTATCAAAGAGAATGACTGTTCATGCCGAAGGAAAGAAAGTAAAAAAGATTCTGGAGTTAACAAAAGGAAAGAAAACAAAGGTCTATTTGTGTCACATCAGTCTAAAGGAAGAACTTGATTTAATAAAAAAAGAGCATGTAAAGCCGTTTGTTGAAGTTACTCCGCACCACTTGTTCTTGACCTCAAAAGATATTGAGAATCCGCTGAGGGAAATGTATCCCTCATTAAAATCAGAGAAAGACCAGGAAGCACTCTGGACATCAATAAAAGCAGGCATAGTGACAACAATCGGTTCTGATCACGCACCGCATACAAAAGAAGAGAAAATGACTGAGTGTACTCCAAGAGGAGTGCCTAACCTGGATACAACAATACCTCTCCTTCTGGATGCGGTTAACAAAGGAAAACTTACTATCACCAAACTCGTTGAGTTGTGCTCAGAGAACCCTGCAAAGATATTCGGCATAAAAGAAAAAGGAAGCATTGCAAAAGGATATGATGCAGACCTTGTTGTTGTTGACTTAAAGAAAGAGCATGTTGTTAATGCTGATGACTTGTTTACTAAATGCGGTTGGAGTCCTTACGAAGGATTCAAGTTAAAGGGAAAAGTAGAGAAAACACTTGTAAACGGAAAAGTTGTTTGCGAGGGAAATGAAGTTTATCAAAAAACAAGAGGCAGGGAGGTGTTCTTGGATGTCAACTAAAGAAGAGCTTTGTAAAGAACTATTCGATATAGGGGCAGTAAAATTCGGGTTATTTACACTCAAGAGCGGACTGAAGAGTCCTATTTATCTTGATCTAAGGATACTGGTTTCATATCCCGAAACACTAAAAAAAGTCGGAAAAGAAATTGCCGAGCTTTGTAAAGACCTTGAGTTTGACAAGATAGCAGGAATACCTTATGCGGCAATCGCAATGGCAACCGCGGTTTCGCTCGAAACAGGATGGTCCATGATTTACACGAGAAAAGAAATCAAGGACTATGGAACAAAAAAAGCAATTGAAGGAGTGTTTAAAGAAGGAGAAAAAGTTCTTGTTATTGATGACCTCATAACAAACGGCGGAAGCAAGCTCGAGGTAATCGAACCACTGAAAGCACAGGGACTTATTGTAAAAGATTTTGTTGTTTTAGTTGACAGGGAACAAGGGGGAAAAGAAGAACTGGCTAAACACGGTTACGGTCTGCACGCAGCAATAAAGATAACCGAGATGCTTGAGATACTGAAGACAAGCGGAAAGATAAGCGAAGAACAATACAATGACCTGAAGAGTTATTTTGATGACTCTGAAAAGTGGCAGAAAGGAAAATGAGGTGAAGAAAATGGCTACAATAAAAATTGACAGAAGCATAATACCGGCCTGCGACGTTGCAAGCATGGAAAAATTATTAGAAATAGTCAGGGAAACTGCAGATGTAGAAAAGGTTGGAGCATACAAAGTCGGATTCGAATTGGCTTTGAGGTACGG
>CAZEVB010000002.1:16635-21888 GCA_964515835.1 uncultured archaeon
CCAAAAGAAATGTACTCGATTGCAGCAGAACTTGGTGTTAACGAGTTTGTTGTTCCTGGAAACAGACCAGACAGCATTAAATCCTACAGAGAACTGCTTGAAGGAAAAGGTATAGTACCAGTGTTCTATTCCCCGGGCTTGGTTGCACAAGGCGGAGAAATCTCCGAATCAGGAGAAGCAGCAGGAAAGAAATGGCATGCTATTGTAGGCAGAGGGATCTACCAGGCAGAAAATATAAAGAAAGCAGCTATCGAGCTTAGTGAGAAGCTCTAACCAGACAAAACGTCTGGTAAATAATTAAATACACTAACGCTGTTTCTTATTCTGGGATAATAATGGAAGAATATTACAAGAACCTGAAAGCCAAGGTCTTTGACATCGACGCGGGCAAATTAATTTCCATAATAAACGAAAAAGATGCTGAAGAACTTGGAATACTGCCGCTTGAAAGAATAGAAATAATCAACCCAAAAAACGGTAAGAGGACACACAGTGTTGTTGATGTAAGCTCAACCATGGTTAACAGGAACAACATCGGGTTCTTCAAGAGCGTGCAAAAAGAACTCCAGATAAAAAGCAATGAACAGGTTAAAGTAAAACCTGTTGGAAGACCCGAGACCATTGATTACATAAAAAAGAAAATGAGGGGCGACAGATTAAGTACAGAAGAAATAAAAAAAATTGTGGTGGATATTTCCAGAAATAGACTGAGTGACATTGAGTTAACTGCATTTATGGCTGCTGTTTACATAAAAGGATTTGATTTAGAGGAAACCGTAGCAATGACAAGAGCACTCGTAGATAACGGCAAACAACTAAAGATAGATGCATTCCCTGTTGTAGACAAACACAGCATCGGGGGAACAAACGGGAGAGCAACAATGATTGTTGTTCCAATAATTGCTGCTGCAGGTTATTACATCCCAAAAACATCTTCAAAAGCAATTACTTCATGCTGCGGAACAGCAGATGCAATGGAAGTGCTTGCAGAAGTTGCGCTCGGAGTGAATCAGATAAAAGAGATAACTGAGAGAATCGGCGGAGTTATTGCCTGGGGAGGCGGCGTAGAACTGGCACCGGCAGACGACAAAATCATTAAGGTTGAACATCCGCTTTCTCTTGACCCTGAAGGACAGGTAGTCGCATCAGTAATGGCAAAAAAGGCAAGCGTTGGCTCAAAATACCTTGTGATTGACCTGCCAATAGGTCCTGAAGTAAAGATAAAGACAAAAGAAAAGGCAGAGAGTATGGCATTCAAGTTCATTGAGGTCGGAAGAAGATTCGGAATAAAAGTAGAATGCATCCTTACTGACGGGGCAGAACCATCAGGAGCCGCATTTGGACCTGCCTTGGAAGCAAAATATGTTCTTGAGATTCTTGAAGGAAAAAGGTTCGATAATCTGGCGCAAAAGAGCTGCGAGTTAGCAGGAGCTATCTTTGAACTGGCCGGAAAAACAAAAAAAGGAATGGGGTATGAGTTAGCAAAAGAAATTGTCGAATCAGGAAAAGCACTGGCAAAAATGAAGGAGATAATTAAAGCACAGAATGGGAAAATCTTTTCCTCTGAACAGATAAAGACCGCTTCTCTCGTGCAACCGGTTTTAAGCGTGGAAAAAGGAATAATTAGGGAAATTAATGTAAGGAAAATGACCCAGATAGCGAGGAATGCCGGTGCACCTGCAGACAAGAAATCAGGAGTCATGCTAAAGAAAAAAGTAGGGGACAAGATAGTTAACGGCGAAACAGTGTTTGAGATTTACTCTGAGAACAAAAGAAAAATGCGTGCCGCTATCACTTACGCGCAGAAAAACAATCCAATAGAAGTAGAGAAAGTCGTTTTCGAAAGGTACTCTTAATTACTTAATCAATTTGCTGATTTCACTGAATTCTTTTGCAGCGGCGTTCTTCAGCAACTGGAAAAGCACGAGTTCTACAGAGTCAATAAAAACACCTGAATACCGCATTCGTTCTAAAGCAATTTGTTTGTTTTCAGCGGTTCTTGAGGAAATTGCGTCGGCAACAACATGAACCTCAAGATTCTCGTTTAGTGCTTCAAGAGCAGTATTAAGAATACAAACATGTGCCTCTATTCCGAACAAAACAACTGATTGCGGATTATAAGAACTGAGCTTATCAGAGAACTCTTTAGAACCAAAACAACTAAAGCAGGTTTTCTCTATAACTTCATTATCTTTTAAGTCCAGACCGCTAACTGTCTTTCCAAGACCCTGCGGGTACTGCTCGGTTACAATCAAAGGAATACCGAGAATCTTTGAAGCTTTCAAAAGAACTCTTGCAGCGGAAATTACTCTGTTAATATCAGGTATTACCGGAACAAATTTTTCCTGAATATCAATCATCACAAAGACTGTTTTGTCCTTTTCAAGGATGCCTGATTTCTTCATAAAAAAACACCTAAAATAATTCATTGAATATCTCAACGAATTCCTCTACCTCAATGAGGTTAACTTTCTCGCCAGCCAGTTCAAGAGAATCAACCTTTGAAGCAAACTTTTCTTTAGTTGACTTAAGGTCTTTTTGCAGCAAGTTGTAACTGTTAATAACAGCATTACGCAGGTTTTTCTTTTTGTACCTGAAAATAGTGCTAATGAATTTCACGAACAACTCTTCGTTCCTGACTTCACCAAAACGCTTTTTGTATTTGAGTTCTACTAAAGAAGAAATTGATTTTGGTTTAGGATAAAAATAACTTGACTTTACCTGCTCAATCAGAATTTTGGGCTTACAATAATACTGAGTTATGACTGATATAGCCCCGTACTCATAGAAACCTGGTTCTGCAACCAGCTTTTCAGTAAACTCCTTCTGAAAAACAAGATAAGCACTATCAAAACCCAATAACAAGAGTCTGTGCATCAAAGGAGAAGAAATTGAATAAGGCGGCAAAGAAACAACCTTGTTGAATTCGGGGAGATCAAGTTTCAGGAAATCCCCTTCAATCAAAGAAAGATTACTGTTCTTTATTCGATTAGACAATATCTCAGACATTTTTTGGTCTGCTTCAACAGCAACAACCTTGCACTTTTTAACCAGCACCTGGGTAAGAAAACCCACGCCAGGACCAATCTCTAAAACGACATCTGTTTTCTTGAGTTTTGCATGAAAAACAATTAAGTCAATTATTTCCTGATTAACCATGAAGTTCTGGGAAAAGTTTTTGCTTGGAAGGAAACGCTCTTTTATCATGAGCTGTTGCAGTTCCTTGAAAAGATCAGTTACCATGCAAACCAATTAGTAGCGTCTAAAATTCTGGTTATCGCGCGGGAAACGCTCTCTTTCCTGAGTTGGCGGCCTTACGAATAAGTAATGTCTAGGGTCATCCTTTTCTTTTAACTCTTCAAGTATTCTCTTGACAATCAGTTTCTTTGGATTAGGCATTAATGAGACTCTCTCTGCAATTTCATCAAATGACTCGAAAGGTTTTTTGTCCCTCTCCTCAAGAATCTGAAACAAGTGCTTCTTGCCAAGACCGGGAAGGAGCTCTAACTTGTGTCTCCTGATAGTAATTGCAGAAGAACTGTTAAAGAAATCCACATACTTTTTTTCAGCATCCAAAACTAATTGTTCAACGATCTTATCCAATTCAGTAACCGAATTAATTGTCAATTCCTTAAAACCAATCCTGCGCTTTATGTGATCAATTTTGTCTCGCTCATCCTTACCAACATAAATCTTTTCGCCAGCCTTAAGGTTGACCCCCTCTTTAGGAACAACCTCAAGAATAGTGAAATAATCAATGCCCATGACCTGTGCCACAGGCTCTGACTTGAAACCTGTTGAACGGCCTCTTGGCAAGAAATCCAAGATTATTGCGTGCTCTTCTACTTTCATGCCAAACCCCTAGCTAGCGGAACCCGAGTTCCTTATTGTTTAATGTATTTAACTGAAATTTCGATTATTTTCTTTACCTGATCGCCACTATATGTTGTTTCCTTTGGTAAAAGAAGCTTTAAGACATCAGCATCCCCCGGCAAAATATTAGCAATTGCTATTGCAAGGGAGTCGGTCATACCCTCAACTTCCTTTAACTCTTCCATAATCTTTTCGCCTTTTACTTTAGTGAGCTTCGAAAACTTTTTTGAATAATCATAAGCAAGACCCTGCTCATAATTCATGTCCCCTTCAGAATTTCTTTCCTTAAGCAATTCCTTTACCTCGAAAAGAGGAACTTCCTTTACTGAATTAACTTTTTTTCCAATCATCTTAATTACCCTCTTTTACAGTTACAACTGCCTTCTCTTTTACAGGTTCTTTTGCAACTTCTTTCGGTTCTTTTACAACCTGTTCAGTTACTGTTTCAGCTACAGTTTCCTTAGCAGGCTTGTTCAAGATATTAAGGTGAACAGAACTTGCAACAATTTCTTTTTCCTGGTCCCCTAACTTAAATCTAACAACATAAGCCGTGCCCTGTTTGCCGATAACTCTCCCAGTCTTTCCCTGAAAACGTCTGAATGGCAAGGTTGAATGATACGAAGGATTAATATTAATCTGAACAACCGTCCCATCACTAATCACCTCAACAATCTTGTTAGGAGTAACCTTGCTCTTTGCCTTAAACAATTGTCTTGTCTTTTTTCTTTTTCCTTTTGCTTTTTTGCTTGCCATATAAATTCACCTACTAACGAATACCTAAATCATTATAGAATATACAAATGTATTAGGAAAAGATTATAAATACTGTGTAGCAGATAACAAAACAATTTCCCACAATTATTTTTTTCCAAAAACACCGGAATTAAGTTACTAAATAACACGATTTTTACTGCAGAATAATTATGCCAAGCAAGCAGTTTGCTTTTTAAATACCTTTTTAAACCTTTTTAAAGGCTTTATATATTGATAACTTATGCCCGTTAAAAAATCAACAACCAAAAAAACTGAGAAAAAAACCGTTAAGAAGACAGTAAAAAAGACTAGTGTAAAGAAAACGATTTCTAAAGCAAAACCAAAATCAAAGGCTGCTAAAGGAAAAAAAGTCAGTTACAGGATAGTTAATCTTGTTGCTTCAGGCAACCTGAATGCAACACTGGACTTGTATAATTTGGCTGTTACAATTCCTTACATTGAGTACGAACCGGAACAATTCCCAGGAGCAATACTCAAGTTAAAAGAACCAAAGGTCAGTATGCTCTTGTTCAAGAACGGTAAGACTATCTGTTCCGGAGCCAGTAATGAGGGAGAAATTGCTTTAGCTATTTACAAGGCAAGTAAACTTATTCATGATATACAAAA
>CAZEVB010000003.1:0-2658 GCA_964515835.1 uncultured archaeon
CTCCACCCATGCCACCGAGTAAGCCGCCACCCATACCGCCTGCTGAAGGAGCACCTACAAGTAGACCGATTATTCCTAATGGTGTTTCTTCTTTAGCCTCTATTTCAGAAGGAGTTTCTTCAGGTGCAAGTGAAGTTACTATCTGGCTTAGGTTAGTCTTGTTTACTGATAAAATCGCTGACTTGATTTCGTTATATTCTGAGTTAGAAGTACTTATCAATATCATATCATCTGAGTAGTTTGTTGCAATAATAAATGCATCTCTTGATGCAGCATATGCTAATCCTATTTTATCAGTTATCAATAGTGAATAAGTAGGTTTTCCTTCCCATTCTCCTTTCTCAAAGCCCATATCGAGCATCTTTTGTTCAAATTCAGTAACCTGTGAAGCTGCAGGAGTAGGTGCTTTTGGATCAGCACATTTCATTGTTCCGTCTGCTGTTTCTTTACAGTCCAATCCTTCTTTGCAGTTACCTTGGTCACTAGTTCCGACTAGAGGCAGCCATGAAACTGCCCAACCAGATCTCCATGAAAGTTCGCAAGGTTCTCCTTCTACTGCATTCTCTTTGTAATCGCATTCATTCTTCCTGTTGCACTCAAGTCCTTCTACACAATCTTCATTTTTCGCACAGTCTCCACCGTATTCTTTCTTTGCAGCATTTGTTTCTGGAGTCTCTCCTGTTGGTTTAGGTTTAACTTTAACTTCGGGTGTTCCATCAGCACCAGTCGTCATCTCTATGCTGCTTGCATTACCTGTTGGTGTAGTTGTTTTTTTTGCCGGCTGTCCGCCTGCTTTTGCAGTGGCAATTGCTGCAGAGTTGTCTTCGCCTGAAGCGCTTTTCTTCCATGATTCTGGGAACAAATCATGTCCTGATAAAGCACTGACTGCGAATGCGAGTATGCCCCATCCGAGTCCGTCTTTGGCTGCTTTTTTCCAGTCTTTCATGTCTACTTTAACGTTTACTGTTTTTTCTGCGCACTTGTTCTGCAGTTCTCCTGTATCATAGCCGTCAAACTCGTCTTTGGGGCTGTCGTAAACATCAAACTCGTATCTGTTGAGCATTATGCACTCGTCTTTGGTTATCATTGCCTTGATTGTTTCAATGAGTTTCTGTGATGCTTCTCCCTGCATCCTTGCCCTTACATAAATTGGGTATTGTCCTGAGTAATTGTCTTCGGGAATAATTGTAACTACTCTTGAGTCTCCAGGGCTGATAGTGAATTCTTCACTGCTAAGCTTGAGGTCTGATTCTAAATAAATGTCGTAAGGCAGTGTACAGAAGTTCTCTATATTTATTGTGAAGCTGGCGTCTTTTCCTTCTGAAACCTCAACGTATTCCTTGTCAAAGCTCACGCAGTCTGTAACATTCTCAACACCGATTTTTGCATTTAATTTTGCTTCAACCATCTGTTCTTTTGTTTCCAATGGATTAGTTGCCCTGACTGTGATGTCTGCTTCTACTGTTCCGCTTACACCACCGAACGGAGTAAACATGAGTGTTGCTGTATACCGGCTGTCTTTTGGTAATTGGTGGAAAATAATTTTGTAATAACTGGCTCTCAGTTCTACATCGTTTTCCCCGATTTTCATTGAGAACCTGCCTAACTGGTTACTGCTCCAGTCAATCTTTCCTTCCAGTCTCTTTAGGTCGACTGGGTTGCCGTTAATAGTGCAGTTGTTCTGAACTTCAAACTCAATAACGATTGGTTGTCCTTCACTGACTCCAATCCAGTCTTTCCGTGTCATTACTAAACAGTTAGGGTCATCTACTTCCCCACCGATTCCAATCGTTACTCTTACCGGAACAGAGTAGTTCCATTGTTTGCCGAAGTTTTCTACAACAAGGTTTATCTGCCCGTCAAGAGTAATCGGCTCTTCAACCATTTTTCCTTCTTCGCTGAGGAATGTCTGTAAATGCATTTCCAGTCTCTCGTCAGGATCCATCAGGTAATTCTCGTAAGCTGCCCTTAGTGCATTCTGTGTTCTGTCCAAGTTAAGCAGACTTTTGAATGTTCCGCTGAGCTTTGCTTCTTTTATTAGCAAAGTGAAGCCTGCCACATTAGCAACATTGATTATTTCGTCACTGCTTGTTTTTGTTTTCGCATTCAGGTTTACTCCGACTGTCTTTGGATTAAATTTCAGCATCTCGTTGTTTACTTCTAACTCAATTATTTTCTTGTCATAATCTGGTTTCTCTGCACTGATCTTGTATTTTGTTCCTGGTGCTGAAGCAGGAATAGTCATGTAAGCCAGACCTGCCTTGTTTGTTGTTGTTGTAGTAATTACATAGTCATGCTTGTCAAACAGCTTTACTATTGCATCATCTACTTCAAGCTGGCTGGCTTCATCCAGCACAAGAACATTAATGTCGTTCTCTATTCCGACGTTAAACACATTAGGATTAACTATGACTTCAAACTGGTTCATTGCAGAGGTTGATATTCCGATTGTCTTGTTCCAGACAGGGGTCTTGTCAGACACCAAGGTAAATGAGAGAATTGATTCTCCTGCTTTCTGTGGAATAAACTCAATATTGTGTCCGATAATGTCATCGTTTTCCCTGAAGTCTCCTGCATCGATTCTTGGTATCTCGTAACCGTCAGCAGTTCCTTTCTTTTCTATGCCTCCTGCGACAGTAATCCAGTAATCTGTTATCA
>CAZEVB010000003.1:2758-11104 GCA_964515835.1 uncultured archaeon
TCTCCTGCAGTTACTTCGTAATCTTCAATTCCGTCGCCTGACTGTTCATCATAATAATTTGCCTTGAGGATTGTTGCCTTTGGAATGTTAACTGCCTTTATGTTAATCTTGTCTTTCTCTGTTATTACTTCGTCGCCTGTTCTTATGTGGACAGCGAGGTCAGTGTAGTTCTTGTTTTCAGGTACCTTTAACATGAACTTTGCTGTGTACTCGTAACCGGGAGCAACTGTTAATGCTCTTTTATCTTTCTTGAATAACCCGAGTGAAACAATCTCTATGTCCTTATTGATTATCGGGGGCTCTAAATATATTTCAAAGTCTATTACTCCGTTTGGTTCAACTGCTTTTGCTATTGTCGTGTAATTGGATTTCTCTGGTTCAACATCAGTCAAGACACGCACATAAATCTTTTTGTCTGCCTTGGTTTCAAAAGAGTAACTTCCGTTTGTATCAGCATAAGTCTGCATTATGGTTTCATTAGTCCGCGCATCAAACACCATTAATCTTGCGTTTCCTAAAGGCTTCTCGTCTTCGTCAAATACCCTGATTCTTACTGTTCCCATTGGAATACTCATTACTACTGAAATATCTTCCTCTTCATCGTCGCTTGCAATAGAGTCAAAGTAACATTCTTTAGGTTCGTTACAGATGCTCCTTGCATTGTTCTCTCCCTTAAAAACATAAGCATAGTAGCTTCCTGAACTCATGCTCCTGAATTTTACTGTTCCGTTAAGATCTGTTGTCTTGAGGCCGAGTGTTGCCAGTGATTTGGTGTGATAATCATAGAGTGCTGCTGATGCGCCCTCAACAGAAATTCCGTCCTGGTCAACTACTTTAACCATGAGCATTCCGCATGTTGATGGAGTGCATTCATCCAGGTCTACTTCGTAAACAGAGTCTGCTTTCTTGAGGTTCATTACTCTCTTTGATGCATAACCTCTTGCACCAACCAATGCAGCGTAATCCACGTCTCTGGTAAGGTTAAAGCTCACCATGCCGTTGTTGTCCTGTGCATCTGTTGTGAGTGTTTCTATTGGTTCGTTATTGGATGCGTACTCTAACCTTACTTCTGCACCCTCAACCACAGCCCCGCTTTTCTTGTCAAATACCTTGATTTTTATTTGTCCGATAACCTCTTCTGTCAGCTGGAGGTCTATTCTTGTTTCTTCATCAGCAACTATCTTAACTACATTGTTCCCGAACTCGTCTTCGTATTCAGTGTTGCCATGTTCTCCGCTGCTGTCGTATGCCCTGACTACATAGTTCCCTGCAGGCCACGATAATTCGGCATAACCATTTGAAGTGTAACTAAAGTCAACTGGTCCTGCATAAGGGTCATCAAGGAGGTCATTGTACTTGTAAAGAATTATTTTTATTCCGTCCAAGGGACTGTCTTCCGAATCTGTTACATATGCCTTTAGTGTTCCCTTATCTTGTGCAATAGAACTGAGTTCTATTATGAAGTCATCTGAAATAACTTCTTTCGAAATAATTTCCTGGTAATCAATAGTATCCTTTACTGATGCGATAAGCCTTCCGCAGTCATTTGGCACATTTATTATTGCAACTCCCCTGTCCGAAGAACTAAGGTTTATTGTTGATGGTGGTGCAGCATAAGGATTATCCGGGCAACTGAAGTTTAGTGTGAATGCACTTGCAACAGACATTCCTGAGCCGTCAACAAGCCTGATTGTTTTTGTAGTGTAACCTGAACTCTCAGAGATAAGCACAATTAGTTCGCTCTGCTCAGGAATATCATATAACTCGAATTCTTCTTCTTCCGATAAATAATCTTCCTTGTCTACAATTACATTAACATAAGTACCTTCCTTGATGTTCTCCAGATTTGCTTTTCCGAATGCATCACTCTCGGTTTCTTTGACTGTCTTGTCATCAACCTCGAAGAAAACATCTGCGCCGGGAACAGCACTTCCGTCTTCGTCCATTACCTGTACAACTAAGGTTCCCTGTGTCGGAGCAAACAACGGTAAGATTATTCCGAAAGTCAGGAACAATAAAAGCAGTACGCCTAAAATAGTGAAGAGTGCAAAAGAAGGAACTATTTTGTCAATTGGTTCAATTATTTTGTAAATAGGAATGTGCTCATCTATTCTGTCCACAAGCTTGTAATATTTTTCTTCCCATGAAACATAGATTTCCTTTAGTTTATCCACAATCCCCATTGTAATCCCTGTGCCTCTATATCTATTGTTTCTCTTATTGTTTATATTCTTTGTTACTTTAAATTAAACGTTAAGCTATTTATAACCTTTTTGTCAGAAAATTCCCGTGATGCTCTCGTAAAGCAATTCGCTGTTTGGCAGCATTGGTATCAGTAATGCCGCAACAATACATAAGATTAATGCAACTGAAAGCGGCAAAACAAATTCTTTTAAGTGCGTAAACAAATTATCAGTTCCTTCAAAATCTTTTTTCAGGTACAATGCAAATCTGATCCCTGCATAACTCCCTAGAAGGATTCCTGCAAACTGAATAATTGCCCCGACAGGATTCTCAAAAAGCAGGTCTTTGGTTATGATTCCAAAGTAAAGAAAGAACAAGGGAGCAGCATAACCATACATCAAAATAGAGAACACAAATGCAGCCAAGCAAAGCAATAGTCCGTCAATAGGCAATCCAAAGCCTGTAGAAAAGATTAGTGACAATTCAAAGAATTCGGATGCAAGAACACCAATAAGATAAAAAAGCAGTGATGACGCAACAATTATTGCTAGTTCTGCTTTCATTTAACCACAGTTAGTTTACCTTTGCAGGATTCCAGTAGAAACCAAGTCCTGATTCATCGGAAGCAACACAAACTTTTTCGCTGTTTATGTTATCTGCAAGTTTCTTCAGGTTATAATCTTCCTTTACTTTAATTGCTCCTTTCTTTGTATCTGTGTTAAGTCCGAGTGATGTCCCGCTTAAGTTCGTTGTCTTTATTGCAGTAACATCCTTGGCAGTTGCTGTTAACCTGTCCTTTATGCATGAGAAGATTAATTGTGATTCGTTTGCAGGGTCAATTGCAGTCGGCACATAGATTATGCTGTTCATGCTGACATTGCCTGATTTCTTTCCGTTAAATGCCACTCCCAAGAGCTCTTCATTTCCCTGTCCTTCGCAGATTGTTGAAACCCTCATTGGAGCATCAGCCAGTATTCCGCTCTTTCCTGATATTGTGTCAGCACCAAGCTTCCAGTTAAGTATGCTGTTGCCGGTGTAATTCTTTGCACCAACTTTCAGATAATACACTAATCCTGCAGCGTATTCTGTGCTTCCTGTCTTTGATAGATTTGCAACTATATAAATTGGGTCAACAGGAGAGAACACCAAATTCTTATTGTTAATCTGCAGTATCTTTGATGAACTAACATCGTAAGTCGTGCTTCTGGATGCTTTTGTTGTCTCTAAACCATTCGCTATACTCTTTAGTGGGAGGTTCTCTGTTGTGTTATCATAGTTAATGAAGAAGTTCTCTGCTATGTCTCCGCCTGCAGTGTAACCAGTACCATAACCTTCTCTCTTCTTGTCAGCATAACCAAGTTCTCCGTCGAACGGCATCTGGAAAAGAGCATTCATTGTATACTTATTACTGCTTCCTTGTATCTCTGAAAGCGTCTTGCTCTTCTTTATCTCAATAGTAAGTGCATTTTTATCCTGGACACTCCAATCATAATCCACAGCAATTCCTGCGAGAACAGCATCAGCCAGTGCTCCGTTCTCAGTGCCATTAACCTTGAATACCCAGTTATTGAAATCAACTCCAATCTTTGGGATGTCCTGCGTGTATGTTGCTGTAAAGTCTTTCCTGTAGTCTGCTGAATAACCGTCCTTTATCAGGTAAGCATCAAACTCTACGAGGTCCTTGTAAAGATCAAGGAGATTAGTATACCCCTGCAGGTCAACTCCATCCTTTACTACTCCCTCTTTCATTGCAGTTTCTTTATCCTCTGTGCTGATGTCATTCTTTGCGAGGATTCCGATAACAACAGTTGCCCTTGCCTTGTTGAACTCGTTCAGGAACGCTGCTTCGATTTTAACATCCGCATTTGAAAGGGTCTTTACAGTTACTTCTGTTTCAGTTTCTTTATTAGCCATTCCTGCCAGCACAGTTTTTATCCGTGTGTGCATCTCGTAATACTCGTTAAATGTCATGACCAGATATTCTGTGTTACCAATCTTTACCTGTTCAATTCCGAATGCTCCTTTCTCTGTTGCGTAACCAGTTAACTTGTCAGTGTGCAGGAGTATGAGTAATGATTCTTTATCCAGAAGTACTTTGATTGCTTCTAGTTTTGTTTGTGTATCCAAGATGTATGTCCAGTCAGTACTGCCTGTTACTGTTCCAACTTTCTCCTTTATCTTATCAAGTGCATCGTTATCTACAACAACCAGGTCTTCTCCAGTTCCTCTGAAGAACACCAAGTTCTTTCCTGCTGCGTCGTCAAAAACCTTAAAGCTCTCCAATGCCCATCTGAAGAGTTCTTTTGAGTTCTTGAACTCGTTTGCACAGCTTGATTGCTCGGGAGCAGCGCAGGCACATTTTGAAGGGTCTGCTACTGTACAACTATCCTTTGCAGGCCTCACATCATCAACAATCTCATTAAGTTTCTCCATTTTCTTGTTCAAAGCAATCCCAAATTGTGCTGCATCGCAGAACATTCCTGTGTCGCAGCTGTCTTTGGTTATGCTGTTCCATTTCCAATCTAACTGTAATTTGTCAAACCCGTATTTCTTAAATACTGCACTTCCTGTTTCTCCCTCAGGGCACTTTACTTCTGTTATTGGGGTAGTGCCGTTGTCGTCGCCTGGTTTGCTTCCGTATTCACAGATAGTCATGCTGACTTTCAACGGAATCTTTGTTTTGTCTGTCCTGTAGAATGCTCTCTTAAAGGTAATTCTTGTTTCTCCGCTGATAGTTGTCCTTGGAATGTATTCTTTTCCTTCCCAACCGGTTATCCTTACTTTGATGCTGTGTCCTTCTTCGTCTAATGAAAGGTTTGCCTGCAGACCACTGTTTTCGAAAGTTGTTTTTGAGATTTCTGATATCCTGTCCATCCAGCCGCAACCATCAACTTCGTCTCCCCTGTTGTCTCTTCTGGCAATCTTAATTATGTTCTTCTCGAATACATTCTTCAGTTCTTCGTAAGGTATACAGTCACCGTACTCACTGAATGTCAAAGCATTAATGTTGTCTCCTACGCATTGCTCAGGAGTATACTTCGGATCACCGAACTTAATTGTGTTTGCTGCATAGTCGAGTGCCTGCCACAGATCTTCCACAGTCATTGGGAAGCTGATTGATTTCTTTTCACCTGTTCGGGTATGGAAACTAACCTGCATCATTGTGTCTGCATTTATTGCGTAGTATCCCCTAGTCAGAAAGTATCTTATTCCTCCGATGCTCTGCATTGGGTTTTCTCCGCTGTCAGGGAAACTTGGAGCATCTTCAACATATTTGGTGCTCTTAATTATCCTGTAAGTGACTTTCTGCACTACTTTTCCGTCACTGGTTGAATCATAATCTGTGCTAACATAAGACCAGTTTCCGATAATGTTCTTTATGTCGCTGACTGGGTCTGCAGGATATGCTGCAGCATCTCTTGGGAAGTTAATTCCGGAATTGTTTTCCATTAACCTGATTCCTTCATTGTAACACTGATTAATTACTTCTATGTATGATCCTTTGCCCATAAAGCTGTTTATCTTGAGGGTATTTGGCGGGTCAATGCTTATGCAGTCCCTGTATGTCTTTACTGCCTCCGATTCTACATTGACATTAACTTCTGCTATCTTCTGGTGTGCCTCAAGGGAATCCTTTGCCTTTGCATTAACAATTATCTTGTAGAGGCCGATAGCGTAACCTGATTCAATCACTAATTCTCTTGTCTCGTTAGGTGCGACAGTAAATGTCCTTTCTTCAGGGATTAATCCTTCATCGTGATCCAAACTGATTTCTACGTCCACTGCACAGTTGTTTATTATGTTCAGTTTTCCTGGTGCGCCTTGCCAGTTGAATGCATAATTTTGTCCCTGAGAACCATAATCAGTTCCCTGAGGATAATAGTTCTGGTTAGCGTAAGAGCTCTGATTAGGGTAAGAGTTCTGGTAATTATAACCGTAAGATGAGTATCCTCCATAGCCCTGGCTGTAACTTCCTCCAGTGTTGCTTCCGTCACTGCCGTAATTGTAACCCATTTTTGCTGCAGTGCTGTAAGGATCGAAGGAGTTAGAAGCACCGTACTGGTTATAACCTTGGCTGAACTGGTTACCGTAATTGTTGTAACCTGTATAATAAGGAGTGCTTGTTATGTTCATTGAGGTTGGCTTGACTTGGATACATTCTGCCAACAAGCTAACTGCAATATCTGCCTTTACTTTTGCCTTTATTTTTTCCGAGCCTCTTGAAGTGTAATGCATTCCAACAAACTCTATTTCAAGTTCTTCTGCTCCGCTTGAAACATCTGGAGTAAATTCAAAAGTTATTTGGTTCTCTGAGTTTTCCTCAACTAAACCAATGAGTTTCTGAAGGACGCTGGTTAATTCTATTGTTCCTACGCCTCCGTCTTCAGAGGTTGCTTCAAGAACACCTGTTTCTGCTTCCTGGCCAACTATCCTTACCTGCAGGTTAGTTAATGCAATCGGGTCATCATCAACAGTGCAGTTGTTCACAAGCATAATGGTTTTCTTTTCCGAGTCATCAGATGCAATAATGTCCCAGATCGGAGGGTCAACACTCAAACAATCAAGGCTGTCAACTTCATCTCCGAAGCCGATTCTTGCAATTGTCTCAACATTGCTTCCCCATTCTTTTACAAGTTCGTCATTCTTGACCTTAACGATTATTGCTCCTTCAATGTTCTTTGGTTTTTCTAACTCTAATGCCTTGTCCTTTAGAGTGAACAGTACTGTGACATTAATGTCTGAGTTGATATCCATTACTGTTCCGATAATGCTCTCATCGAAACTCATTTCAACGTAATCCCTGAAATCGGCAGTCAGTTCTATGCTCTCAACTGTCAACGGGATAAGTGTAAGGTTCTTTGCAACAAACTCGCTCTCTATTTCGTGTCCCCTGCCAATAATGAACTTAACTTCGATTGTGCTTGGTTCTGTTTCAATAATGTTCTCGCTTACAACTACTTCCAGTGCCTTGCTCTTGTAACCAGTTTTCTCTACTTCGATTCTTATGCTTGAACCAGGTTCTGGCGAGACAAGCGAGTAAGCAAAGATTCCTTCGCTGTCAGTTACTCCTGAATCGAGTATTGTTCCGTTCTTAATTATGCTTACTGATGCTCCTTCAACATCAGTTACCCCGTCATCTGAAAATACTTTGATTAACAGGTTGTTCTGGATGTAAGGGACAATTGTCTTTGGCACAACATTAATCTTTAATTCTCTTGCAGGGCTGACTTCAACATTAATTATCTTTTCAAGTACGACTTCTCCTTCAGCAGAAACAAGAGAAATCTTTAGTTTTGAGATTCCTGCTTTCTCGGGTGAAAATGCGACAAAACTTGTTGTCCCATCAGCTTCACCGCCGATAACAGAGTTCTTTGTAATGTCTCCGACAGAAATCGCTAATTTTGTTGAATCTGCATTACCACTCTTCTTTAGTCCTGAAGCAGTCTTTATTGAGTATTCCTCTAACCTTAATCCCTTGCTCTCGTCACTAATCCTTAATTCTGCGTTTGAGACTGTTCCGTCACTCTGCTTTACAATCCCTCCAAGCAATAACTTGTAGTGTCCCATTGCTTCTGTAGAGTACTCGTCAATAATGTAAGTCCTGATTTTTGTGCCCATGTCTTCCATCATTAGTGAAGAGCAGAAGTCCTCGTTACAAATGCTGCTTGGTCCGACTGAAGCAATAATTGCCTTTGTGTTTGCATAAAGACCCTGCCTTGTTGCAACACTCTCATTCCTTCCGAGTTCTTCATCTGCAGGTGCTCTCTGGTAACCGCCTGTTTTAGCGTAACCCCTGTAATGAATCTCCAGAGTACTCTGCTGTTTTGCAGAGTCCTTTACAACAATCTCTGCTTCTGCTTCATAAATTCCCGAAGTCGGTTTTGTGATTACCGCGTTTGCCCACTTTGAGTTTGATCTGGTCAGGTTCTTCAGGTCTGTAGAATAACCTAAAGGAGGATTATAAGTTGTTCCTTTTCTTGAAAAATCATAAGCAGCCACAATATCATTAATATAAATCTCGTCCTTGTCCATGCTCTTGCTTTCATCCGCACCGGTCCTCAGGTATATTCCAGCTTCATCAAAAGCAGATCCTTCCGGCAGGTACAACTTCAATTTTATTGTGTAAGCCTGTCCTGGGTTAAGTGCATAAGGCTGCTGCAG
>CAZEVB010000003.1:11204-21004 GCA_964515835.1 uncultured archaeon
GAAGCAAAGTCAATGAGCTTTACATTTGCTCCTGGTAACGGCTGTTCCTGATCATCATAAACACTTACCTCAACAGATCCCCGTCCAATGTTAAGTGCTAATTCAACAACATTTTCTATTCTTCCGCTGACAGTTATCTCGTCAGAGTACTGCTCGTCATAACCTGGTTTGCTTACATAAACCTTGTAAGTTCCCTCATCAAGCCTGTCAAAAATAGCTATCCCGTCAAAGCCTGTCAATAGTTCGTCTCCAACCTGAACATCCTCCATGTTCATCAGCCTTACTCTTACATCTTCAACAGGTTCCTGTCTCTCGTCAACAACCTTTACTTTCAGTGACCTGCTGTTTTCAAGAGTAGCTTCCCTAAGGAGAACCTGGTAATAGTCTTCTTTTTGTGTTATTCCTGTAAGGGTCTCAATCAAGTAACCTAGCTTATCAACAGTAATATCATAAGGAACATTTTCCCCAATAGTGAATTCTACTTTTCCTTCAGAGTCGCTCAGTTCACTCTTTATGAGTGTGCCGTCTTTAAACAAACTGACTTCGGCATTATCCATTGCACCGAGGTTTGATTTCTCTTTAACTATTATCTTAATCATTCCAACGCTTCTTCTCGTGAGGTCAACACTAAATTCTGCTGTTGTTCCTTCCTCAATTGTCTTGTCTTCGTTAGCGCTGCAGGCATCATATTCCGCGTAACTTCCCTGAGAATCATAAGTAGTGAAACAGTAAAGTCCTTCTCCCAGACTTGAGAAACTTACACTTCCTAAAGAAGTGGTTGTCTTTGGTCCTATTGTCTGCAGAGTGCTTCCAGTTGCGCTCCTCTTAACAAGATAAACCTCTATTCCCGGTATCGGGTCTCCCTGCTCGTCATTAACAAACACATTAGCTGTTCCGGTTCCTATTTCAGGCGCACTTAACCGTATCTTGATTGTTCCTGATCCTGAGATATCCACACTTGGATTCTGTGCATCATAATCTCCTGCAATATCAACAATCAGGTTACCGCAGTCAGCCGGCAGTTCAAGGGTAGTCAAGCCATTGCTGATGTTCTTTGTTTCTGAGTAAACAAGATTGTCACTGCAGCTGAAGATAGCCATAATTGGTTCTGAAATAAAGTTTATTCCGTCCTTGTCCATGAACTGGATTGTCTTGGTTATTGTTGTTATCTCAAGAACAAGAGTCGCAAAAACATCTTCCTCAATATTGCTTATTAACCTGCTTCCCGATTCTTCATCATAACCTTCTTTGTTAATCGTGTAATTAACCTGTTCATCCAGCGGCACCCTGAAAGACACTTTTCCTTCATTATCAGTGTACTCTGTTTGTTCTTCCCCGCTATAAAAAAGCTTTACTTCTGCTCCGCTTATGGCGTCACTTGAATCAGCAACATTAAACATCAGGCTGGCGCTTGACGGAGTAAGGATTGAGACTAAAAGGAAAACAACCAATGCAAGGAAAATAACGCTCGTACCGATTGCAATCGGGAAAGAAGGAATATTTCTTGAATCTAAAGCATCAACAACCTTGTAAACAGGAACGCCTTTAGCTTCCAAAAAGTCGAGAAACTCGTAATATTTGTCCTGAGCCTTGTAGTAATAGTCCTTCAGCGTTTCCATGATTTCCATTGGACCACTCGTAGTAACTTTTTAATCACACTAAATTAATAATTCTTCCTAATTAATATTGTTCTTTTCTTTCTTTATATAGTTATCATTTATATATAAAAGTTCAGTTCTCACAATCAGTCAATGTATTTTTTCGGGCACTTTTCTCGAGCACATTTGCTCATATACTTCAAACAAGAAAAATCATTTCCGGTTTCTTTGAGCGAAGAACACTCTTTCCACAGCCTTGCGTTTTCTGCGGATTGATTAGTCTGCTTCACTTTTCCAAGTTCTTTTGCAATCGCATTAATGGAAGTAGAACTCCCCGACAATTTCTTTTTGTAGTAGGGGGTCTCGTCAGTTATTTCGCTTGCTTCAATTGGTTCTGCTTCAAGCATCTTCTCTTCTTTAGTTATCTGCACAACAGAAACAGTTTTTTTTGACCCATATAAAGCCGCTGTTGCAATTGCCCGAAGACCCATGTATTATATATGCTTTAAAAATATATAAACCTTTACCAATTTTCTAGAATTTTTCCTGAATTAGTACGCCGTACCTGTGCAAAGCAGATGCTTCAGAGTAAACAGTATATTTTGAGTTTAATTCTTCGTAAACAAGCAGTCCCTCGTAGGAAGAAATTTCTACTGCGCAGGCGTCCGGTGTCGAACTGGTTATCCTGTTCCTCATTCTTATTTCTGCAAAAACATCTCCTCCTGAATCCCTCACTATCTCAAACTCGCCAGGAGTTTCAATACCGCCACTTGAAACAAAACTGTTTCCGTGTCCCTGTACCAGCGGCTCTAACTGGCTCCTTAGGTCGGCTGCGGCTGCAGTGCAGTTGTCTCCTGTTCCTTCCAATGCAGCAATCTGGCTCCTGAATGCAGCCTGTCTCATGTGTGCGGCTAATTCAAAGCCACCGGATAATGCCTTAAAGTACCTGATTGGCATGTAGATTCTGAAAACTCCTCTTGGCAGAATTGGTTCAATGAGAGTCCTCCCGCTTCTCCTGTGGGTGATTTTTATCTTAGGCAGTTTCTGGTATTCTTCCTCTGTAAGTATTCCCTCACCCAAATCCATATTTATGTAGAAGGTTCCTTTGCATGTTGCGTAAGCGCCGTTTGGACAACTGATGTACTCAAGAAAACTGTCGCTGTCAAGCTGACTCTCAAAAGTCGTCTGCATGATTGCCTTGAACTGCATAGTTCCTGTGGGAGTCATCTGGCATGGTCCTGATGAACAGTCAATTGCATAATTGGCAAGACCGATAGCATAGCCTCTTACATCAGAACTCCTTTCCACAAGATTGCTTAGGTGTTGTGCAGTTGTTGCAGCAAACATTTGCACAGGTGCGTCAGGACCAGAACCAGATGTAGCAAAAAACCTTGAGAACTCGTCAGTGACATCTGTCCAAGTGCTTATCGAATCATCCAAAAGAAAAGCATTGATTGGCAAATCATTTGGCTTTAGCAAAGTAAAATATTCTTCTGTTGTTTTTCTCAGATTAAAGTTGAATACCTGCATTGAATCTGCTCTCTGCAAATCAATGACTGACTGCATCTCGTCATGCTGCTTAATGTCATCAATTGTAGAAGTAGTGCTTTTTTCACTGTTTGTCATTGAACTCATTAATAACCATGTTAAGCTAATCAGGACAATAGACAGCAAGGCAGTGAAAAGAGTAAACCCTCGTGATTTAATTGGCATAACATACTATTGTTTTCTCTTATTTAAACTATTATTATAGAATACAGAAACCCTAATCCGATTAGCTTGCAGTGTATGTCCTGTAGCCTTTCCAAGTCTCGTAGATGACGTAAAGATCTTCATAGTACTTGTCATCTGCGCTTCCATACACAGTGTTTGGTTCCTTGTTGTATGCTTTCAATGCACAGAGAACCATTGCTTTTTCATCTGCTAACCTGCACTCATTATCAACTATGTTATCAAGTGCATTTGCAGCGCACTTGAAACTTGCCATTGGCTCTGCTGTTGAAGGATTCTTTGCATCACACCCTGTCATGTGTTCTGACATAGTGGCTCCCAAATCGGATTTCCAGATTGCAACAGTAACCAAGAGCTCTTCTTTGATTGATGTTCCCTGCACTGCAGATGCAATCAGTGCTCCGTATCTCCCTGCCTCGTTCTTTTCTAAATAAGCTTTCACGTGCCTTGCGTGCTTTGTTTCGCTGATGCTGGCCGGCTTTACATCCACTCGCGGTATGAGGGCAGGCATTCCTGCTTCTACTCCTTCATCAAACTGGCTCGGGTTGCAGGCATCCAGTAACTCTTCCTGTTTAATGTCTTTAGGCAATTCTGTAATCTTCACGAACTTCACTTTCTTTCCAGCACCGTTATCCGTTATAATTACTTTATACAGACTGCTGTTATAGAGTTTCTGGTCATCAGACTCTACCTGTATAAAGAGGTCTGGTACTCCGTCATAATCACTGTCAACATTCTGAAGGTCAACACCAGTCACGAGAGGATTATTTTTTGCTTTGTTACCCATTATGCCATCATACTTCCAGTTATAAACCCACATTCCAACTGCATTGGAGATAGCTCCTTTGACAACTCCTCCAACCAGTCCTTTAACAAATGCCCATGGTTTCCTGAAGACCGATTTTATTCTTCCCCATTTTGTCTGCTTCTTGAGTGCTGCTTCCCTTGCAATATCATCTGCGCTTGCAGCTGCCTTGCCAAGTAACTCTGTTCCTGCTTTCTTCCTGACTTTCTCTGCAATTTTCTTTCTTGCTTCTTGTGTAGCCGCGCTTGTAACTCCTCTCAATGGGTCGTCAGCCATTGAAGCTAGTCTGCTTGTCACAAGGTCATCAACAACATCGCCTATTGCCGCTGTGTTTGGTTTTATTTTCCAGCCAATTATGTTTCCTGTATCTGAAATTGGTTCTAAGCTTGACGAGTTAAGCACGCTCTTTACATTATTCTTAAGTGTTGTCCTGAGATTACTGAATAAGGTTTTTCCTTCTGCTTCTCCGAACTCATCAATCAAGGATCTACTTACCGAGTCAGCTACACTGTCAGCGACACTATCCATTGCAGCATTTGCTGCTGCCTGGTTAGGGACAGTTATTCCGTCGCCAATCAAACCAGTTATTTTTCCCTTGAGGCCAAGTCCGCTGACTATTTCCCTGCTGGCTCCTTTTAGTGCTGCCTTGCTTTCTGCGAGTGCTCTTACTGCAGGCTCGTCCAATAAACTAAGCATCTTGCTGCTGAATGTAGAATCATTCATTGCACTGCTCACTGCACTGCTGACTCCTGCGTCAGTTGCTTCCTTTATCGCGGTCCCTAAATCAGCAGTATTCTTTCCGACAAGGTTTCCTGCTATTGCATCTTTCAGCTGCGGCCACTTCAACCCCTTGAGGCCCTTTGTCTCAAGTTCTTTCATTATTTTTCCTGAAACCTCGCCCGCAATGCTGTTTGCTGCGCTCTGGCTTATCTCTGCTGCTGCACTAGCTGCCACTGCGCTCTTTAGTCCAACTCCAAGCGACCTTGTGCTTACTCCGAGAACAGCACCGCTAATAAGATCTCCCATTGTGTCTGCACCGTCTGCTTCAATTGCTGCGCCAGTTGCTTCCTTGCTTTTTAACCAGTCAGTCGGCAGACCTATTGCCCCAAACACTTGTTCTATTCCGTTTTTCACAAAGTCTCCAATCGGCTTAAAGAAATCTGTTATCTTGCTTAATCCTAACTCGTCTGCAAATCCAAATAAAGTAGGCAAGCCACAATCAAAGATACTATCAAACAATCCTTTTGTCAAGCCTGCAACAGGATTAAATCCTGTAACTGCTGTGCTAATAAGTATTTCTGTTCCTACGCAAGCACCAGCATACCACAACAATGCCTGTCTCTTTGCACTCAGTTCTTTTGGCGAGAGTTTTTCTTCAGGGTCAATCGTGCTTGTTCCCGCTAAAACAGCATCAGCGTTTTCTATCTGGTCAAATGCATCAACCATTCTCTTTAGGTCACCGATAGCAACGTACTCGTCCCTGTCTCCTTTCCACATGAGTGTGGCATAGAATTCTCCTTTCTTCTTGTCCTTCAGTTTGTTAATCAGGTCGTAAGGATGTATTCCGCAGACTTCTAAGTCAACTGTCACTGGAGTTGCTCTCTTTGCAGTATTAACTTTTGAGTTTGCCTCGACCTTTATCTTCTGCCCGTGTGCGTTCTGCAGGTCATTCAGTCCCTCGACACATAACTGTACCTGTGCAAAGTATTTCTTTTTCTCTTCGTCTTTCTGCAGGACAACAGCATTTATCTTGTTTCCTTTCTGCTCAAACCATGCTTCCTTTATTCCGTTCCTCGTGCCAATGAAACTTGCATTGAGTTCAATAGTATCTGATGTGTCGGCACTGACATTCAGGTCTGTGCAGCTCTTCTGTGCATACCTGACTTTAATCGGTTTTCCGCCCTGTACAACCAGTTTCCCGACACCTGCTGCAGACTTAAGCAGAATGTAATCCTCGTTCGGCGATATACAGCCATCGATTATTCCGTTCTTGAATCCTGCGATTGCTTTTGATGCTTCCTCAATAATGTTTTGCCGCGAGGTTTCTGCGCTCTCAAGAATATCTGCGTAGATTGTTGCAGGACCGTCAACATTCTTCACCATATTCATTTTCACTATGTAGCCTTCGCTTCCGCCGGGTCTGACTACTAACCTGCTGTTGTTATGGTAACCTGAAAGGCCTTCAACAAATCTGTCATCTGAACTGAATAATTGTTTAGCGAGTTTCTTTGCAAGATCGATGTTGTCTTCTGTTTCTGCCTGGGTAATGCTTAACCAACTTCCCATGCTGTTTCTTGGAGAATAACTCTTGTCCCAGGGCAGGAAGTTCATTGCATTGCTGATTTTTGCAAGGCACTGTTCAGGAACCTCATTTCCTTCTTCCTTGACAATCCCGACTACTACTCCCATGTAATCCTTCATGAGATGGGTTCCGCTGACCCTGACTGCTCCTTTTATCACGAGAGTGTATTTTCCGCATCCTCTTAAAGCCCTGTCAAGATAAATCTTGTTTCCGAGTGAACCGAGAAGCAGTTCCGGTTTTGAGTTTACTTCCGCATAATCAACTGCAAAGTGCTTCAGGCCTGGCGCCTTCTTTTCAATAACTGCCTTTAACATTTCTGGGGTGAGGTTATCATTCATCATGTAAACCTCGTACTCTTCCTCCTGAACATCAAGCAATTCGAATGGGCAGTAACCCCTGTACTTGTTCGGGTCACAGCTGGTGTTTGTTATAAGTTCATTAGCCTGCAGTATTTTGTTGTGTGCAGCATCCATAGAGCTCTTTATTCTTTCCGCAATAAACACTGCTAACTGCTCTGCATCACAGTAAGCAGAATCGCATTCGCTTGAGATAGCAATCTTAGGCAACCTGATGTCTTTGCTGCTGTTCTCTTCTTCTCCGCAGACAGGAATAGTCTGGCTGATGCTTGCGTCATCAGTGAAAGCAACATTACCGAGCTTAATAGTCGTGTTTATCGGTGCTGATGTAACCCACATCTGGCTCCTTGACAGGAATCCCTTAACAAAGATTGGTGCTGTTATATCCCAGTTCTCGCGTTTGTGCAGCACCACCTGCAGTTCTTCTGTTGAACCCGGTGCAAGTACAAGTCCTGTTGGAAAGAAACCCAGATAATTTGTTCCGAACATCGTAGGTTCAATTGCTCGTATCATTACTTCTTCACTGCAGCCATTCGTAACAGTAATTGATTTGCTGATTGCTCCTTCTATCTGGGTGCTCTTGAAACTTAGATTGCTTGGAGCTGCCTTCAGGCACTCAGGCGGAGAAACATGGCTAGTAACAATGATTGGACCGAACTCATATCTTTGCCCATCTACATTACCGAAAATATCTATTTCCCGGACATCCTGCAGGATTCCTTTGTCAATCGAACCAGCCTGTACCTCTATTTCTAACGGAGGCATTAGTGAAGCGCCTCTCGGCAGGACATTCACTGTATTAGTAGGCAATAGTTTGATGTTCACATATCCTTTGCTGTTCCTTGCAGAAATGTTAAATGTGAGGTTCTCTATGTCAGTCATTCCGATGTTTCTCGCGTAAATAGGAATTCTTTTTGTTGCAAATCCTGTCTGCTGTGTTCCTGCCATCCAGACTTCTATGTTCCTGTTAACTGACAGCATTGTCCTTGGATTCCAGATGATTACATCAAGTGGAACAGATTCTGTTATGGAATCACTTTTCAATCGAAGGTCATATGTGAATACTTTTCTTTGTGGATAGTTCCTCTGTAAAGTGTTAGTGACATTAATGATTACTCCTTCTTCTGATCCTGCCGCTCCATAACCCTCAAGCTCAACAGAATTGGCAGTTATCCTGATGTTTTCATCTGCTTTTCCTTTTGCAACTGCTTCAGGTGTTAACAGCAGGTCTCCTTCACAATTGTTTTTTACAGTTAAATTCAGGTCTTTTGATGAATTGGCATTGCTTCCAAGATAAACAACCAATCTCTCTTTGCTTATCTCTAAACAGCCCTCGTACTCTGGATTGTAATCAATAATAAGTTTGCTTTCAGCCACAACATCATAAGTGTTCAGTACTGTTCCAGTTACCCTGAGTGTTACCTCACCGTGTGCTCTTTCCTCTTCTCCAGCATATTCTCCTGTAATGTTACCGTACTGGCTGGCTTTCTTTTCAATCGCAGCAGGCATAGTGATTACTGCATCCATGTCTGCAGGGAAATCGCTGTCCTTGATAATCTCGTACCTGATGTTGTCTACTCTTTCATTTCCCTTGTTCTCTACCTTTACCTTAGTCTGGTTATTGTTCTCTCCCTTGATAATGGAAATCTTTATTTCGTCATCAATAACAAGTACTCCTGTCTTTAGGACATTTATTTCTGTCTCGTAAGGCTTGAATCCTTCTCTCCTGATTTCTACCTTGTACTTTCCGGGAGACAGATTGTTTTTTATCTCATAAATCCCGTTACTGCCTATTCTTCCTTTTCCTGTAACCGTCTTTATTATTTTTCCTTCCTGGTCAATGAACCTTATTGAAGCATCCTCTACTCCTTTTCCTTCATCGTCACTTATGTCTATCTTAAAGTCCTCTCCGAGGGTTATTTCCTCGGGCTCGAACTTGATGTTCAGGTTCTGTTCAATGTAAATATTAAACGAAAAAGTCTCTCTAATCAGCTCTTCTGCTGTCGCAACCTGCAGACTGATTTCTGAAGGCCCTTCTTCAATCGCATTAAAATAAATCCTCGCAGTCAGTTTTTCATCAGCCTTAAGAGGGATTGCCTTGATTTCGCTTTCAGTGTCTGTTCTGTTTCCGTCAGGGAAATTATTTGAGTTAATTCCTGTTCCGATAAAGTAAATCTTCGGGTTCTGTGCGTCAGTGTTTGCCTTTAGTTCTGCAGTCAGGTCCTTCACAGCAACCAGTTCAACTTCAAGAGCATATCTCTTTCCCTGAGTTGCCTTGAATTCTTCAGGACTTGCTTCTGAACCATTCTCGCTGATGAACTTATATGAAGCACAAATATCGTTTTCGCAGCTGAAGTCTGATGAAAAAATCTTTATCTGTTCAGTCATTGTTTCTGCATACAAACCCATTCTTTCCGAACTGTATTTTTCTTCTCCTATAACAGAATCTTTTGGGGTCCTGTAAACCATTCCGCCTGCCTCTAACCATGTCCTGTAATGCAGTTCGAACTCGTCGCCGACAGCAGTTTCTTTTGCCTTTATCCTGACCTTGACAATCTTTGTTCCTTCGCCACTGAACTTTAACTCTAACCACTTGTTGTACTCTCCCGGTTCTCCAGAGTTCTGCCTGTCGATTCCCTCATAACCAGGAGCAGGGCTTGGCGCGTAAGTCCTGCCATAAAAATGTTCTTTCACGCTGACTGCACTGTAACCGATTATTCCTGTGTCCTGACTGTCAATGTTCTTTACATCATCAGAACCGACTCTTATGTGCACTCCGCTTTCATACCCTCCCTGCGGCAGCTGCACACTGAACTTCGCATAATAATCAGTTCCTTTTGTTACTGCCTCCATTTCTTTGTCTGCAGCAGTAAACATTCCCAGGAACTCTATCTTCGGTGCCAGTCCCTCAGGCTCTTGTGGTGTCACTTCAATCTCTACAGCGCTTTTTCCGTCAACATTAATCTCTTCATCATAAACCTTTCCGTCAGGACTCTCGTAATGTAATC
>CAZEVB010000004.1:0-9949 GCA_964515835.1 uncultured archaeon
TGTCTTGAATATTGCCATAAAAAGCAGTGCAATGATAAACAATTGTGCAACTGCCTGTGCAGCAGGATTAAAGAAGTATCCCGGACTGTAAAAGAGGTCAATAACCTGTAACAATGCCTGCAATGCAAAGAGAACAAAGGCAGATGTTACATACATGACTCTCTTTGATTTTTTCTTCAGATATGCTTTAACTGCAATAAAAGCAAACAGCAGCGCAAGAACAAGAACAAATGTTTTTGTTATGATTTCTATTTCTATAGCGGCTTCAACAGCCGGTCTTAGAATATCCCATAAAGCCAAAATATAAGCCTCCTTTGAATAAGTGTAAAAAGAAAAATATATAAAGAAAGCAGAAAAGCGAGGTGAAGCAGATTTTTGCCTTTTGCTTTCTATACTTAATGCGGTTTGCCGTTTATAAAGGAATTTTGGTACGATAAACAAAAAATTAGTACAATCGTGCTCTCTGAGGATGTTTCACACTTAAAATCTTTAAAAATTTTAAGTTTAAAAAAGACTAAGAAAAAAAGATTAAGAAGAAGGCAGGATTATTTGCCTGCCAGTTTCTTCTTTTTTATGTATGCCCAAAGCAGTTTAGTCATTTCACTTGGAGCAATTCCTTTCTTGCCGAATACTTCTTCAAGAGTAGCTTCGCATCCCTTGAAACAAACACTGTATCCGCCAAATGGTTTTTTAGTTGCCATGTGTAACTCACCTCGATTTACAATAATTGATTATTATAATTGGACTTTTTAATTTATAAAACTGTTGTATTATCCAAAAAAGAAATTAGAGAAATTATTTCTTCTTTTTTATGCAAAATAATAAGATTAAGCTGGCTAAAAAGACTTTAGAATACACTAAAAAATCAGAGTGGAAGAGGCATGGTCGGAAGCCAATCAAAACTATTTTTTTTTCCTCGGTTAGCCGAGTGAGCCTGCTTCCGACCATATTTTTTATATTAGGTTAGTGGCTTTGGTTCAACCACCTCCCAATTTTATATAGGTTTAAGGGGTATTTAAATGTTATTGGAACTTGGCATGGTGAATAAGTTTATCCTGTGATAAGGTTAATTTTCACGGGCTTTTTAAATGATTTTTGTGTTTTTTTTGTCCTTTAAAAAGAAAGCACGCTAAAAAAAGTTATCTTTAAAAACAAGAAAAGCAATGTTAGTAAGGCAAAAAAATAGGATATGCGGCACCTGCTGAACGTCTTTTTTCAGCAGGTAGCCTGACTGAATCATTAGAATTCTGACGGCTTTATTGTGTCCTTGCCGTACTTTTCCTTTGCATCATTCAGTCTCTGTCTCTGCTGTTCTATGTGCTGCATGAATGCTTCGGGAACACTTTCTTCTTCTTTGTATATTTCCTTGATCCTGTCTAGTTTCTTCAGGAGGAGACTAATCCTTATTGAGAACTGGTAATTATACTCTTCCTGACTGTATTTCTTATCAAACACCTGACTGAACAGCTCTTTTATGTCCTCGTACTTCGGTATGTAACCAATTGGTGTTTCAATGGCCTCATATTCGTCATTGACCCTGCCTTCCATCCACAATAACCACACTTTCTTGTCAGTTATTGCGTTTACAAACTTGCCGTCTTTCTTCAGGAAATAGTTTGTTGAGAATACCTGCGGGCACTTGTCAAGGTCTTCACCGAACTTCAGGTGATTCTCTATGTATTTCCCTAAGGGTATTACAAGGAACTCTATATTAGCCATTGGACTGTGCTTCAACTGGCCTTCGCTTCCGAGTGCCGCGGCAGTTGTCTCTGATTCTATTGCAGAGCCTACGAAAACACCGTGCGACCAGTTTAAAGACTGCGCAACAGGTACTGTAGTGTCTGAGTCACGGCCACCATAAATAATTCCGTCTACCTTAACTCCCTTAGGATCATTGGCCTTTGGGTCGGCGTTCTCAAGCTCGCTGATCTGTAGGGTGAACCTAGCATTCTTGTGCGAACAGGTTATCTCATGGCCATCCTTGTCTTTCTTGCCTTTGTGCCATTCTCCTGAATGGTTAATTCCTTTCTCAGGAATTTCTTTTCCCATTCCAAGCCAGTAAGGCGTACCTTTGACATCAAGTACATTTGAAATAATTAGCTCACGCGGAGTTGTGAGTGACTTGTATATCACTGAATCGTTTTCCTCACTGATGTCCTGTATCACTCCAAAAAGACCCTGTTCAACATTTGCTGCTGTGCAGTAACCATTGTCATCTTTCTTTAGGTAAGCAATATCATCACCAACAATACTCTGGCCTGACACCATTGCTGTTGAAGTCTTTCCGCACATACTTGGAAAAGCGCCTGTAAAGTAGCTTACTCTTTCTTTTCCTTCCGGCCTTATGCCCATAATAAACATGTGTTCACAGAGCCAGTCTTCCTTATGGGCTTTACTTATAGCCAGTCTCAGTGCAAGCTTTTTGAGCCCGATACTGTTGCCACCGTACTGATTGTTTATTGTCATTACCCGATTTCCTTCAAGGTCTATGTAAATTCTTCTTTTATCAATGTTTTTTACTGTCTTTCGTTCATCAAGCTCGCCTGCAGAGTGTATAAAATGGAAAAAGTCTTCTGAGCCATCCAGTTTAAGAAAGTCCTGATAACCTTGCCTGTACAAAAGATTCTCGTTGTGTGCAACATATGCCGAATCAGTCAGCTGAAGTGCAGGAATAGAAAACTTTGAGTTCTGTGGACCTAGTGTGTAAAAGCACACCAGCATTTCTTTGCCTGTCATACAGCCATCCATAAGCGAAAGAATTTCTTTTAGTCCCTCATCGCGGTCTATTGTTTTTATGTGCCTGCTCAATGTTTTTCCTTTAGGAAGCAGGACCTTTGTGTTTGCAGGGTCTCTTGCCTGATCATAATAATTGTCATAGTGGATAGTGTGACCCTCAGTCCCTAGTTTTTTTTCTTCACCATTTGTTATTGCAAGATCTCTGACATACTGAAGGTCTTCATCAGTATCCGAAAGAACCTTTACTGTTTCCGGTTTGCACCTTTTGATATACTCATCAATTATTTTCATAACTTTCGGATTGTTAAGTTCCTCAAGTTTTTTCATGTCCTCTTTGTTTATCTTGTCAGTTTTCATTTGTATCACCAGTACCTAAATTTTTTCAACCGCAGTTTTTATTCTTTCAATCCCTTCCTTAATGTCGTCCATTGAGGATGCATAAGAGAACCTTATGCAGTCATCTGCCTCGAATCCGTCTCCGGGAACTAAAGCGACTTCAGCTTCCTTCAAAAGGAAACTGCACAAATCAGCACTGTTCTTAATGTCTCCCTTGTAAAGTTCGTTTACTCGAGGAAATGCATAAAATGCCCCTTCAGGGGTAGGACAATCAAATCCTTTTATCTCATTAAGGTGCTTTATTGTGTATTCTCTTCGTTCATTGAATTCTTTAACCATCTTTTTTACGGAATCCTGATTTCCTCTGAGGGCCTCAACCACAGCCATTTGTGCTATGTTGCACGGGTTTGATGTGATGTGGCTCTGGATATTAGCCATTGTTTTTATTATGTTCTCAGGGCCTGCAGTAAATCCGATTCTCCATCCTGTAATTGCATATGTTTTTGAAGCAGCATTTACAGTCAGGGTTCTTTCATATGCCTCTTTGCTGAAAGCAGCAATGCTTTTGAATTTGCCATTGTAAACAAAGTGTTCATAACACTCATCAGATACAATGTAAAAATCATTTTCAACTGCAAGATCAATTATCTTTTTTATCTCGTTTTCTTCAAAAACCGCACCAGTAGGATTGCACGGACTGTTAATGATTATTGCCTTTGTCTTTTCACTAACTGCCTTTTCAACTTCATCAGCATGCAGTTTAAAGTTCTCGTCAGTATCAACCCATTTAACTACTCCTCCGACGAGCTGAACCTGTTCCTTGAAAGTTACCCATGCAGGGCGCGGAACAATAACTTCATCATCCTCATTAAGCAGTGCCTGCATTACATTCATCAGGGAATGTTTAGCGCCATTGCTAACAATAATTTGTTTTGTTGAATAATCGAGATTATTTTCTTCTTTAAGTTTGTCTGAAAAAGCCTGTTTTAGTTCAGGCAATCCAGATGCCGCAGTATACCTTGAATTGTTTTCTTTTACTGCCTTGATTGCGGCTTCTTTTACTGCATCAGTCGGATTAAAATCTGGTTCACCAGTCCCGAATTTAAGGATGTTTTTTCCTTCCTTTATCAGCTGGTTTGCAAGTGCATTTATCGCTAATGTTGATGACGGCGCAATTGCTGTTGCTTTTTTGCTCAGCGGTTTCATGTTACAGTCCTCCAGTTAAATGGCTTATCTCATTACAAGAACAGCATGGCTTTTTGTTTTGGTTACACCAGGCAGAAGCCTTATTCTTTCAAGTATTTTATTTAGTTCCTCATGTGAATGGGTTTCACCTAAACAGATTATGTCCCATTCTCCAAGAACTTCATAAATGTGATTGATTTCATGAGGCAGTTTTTTTATGGAATTAACTACTTGCAGCGTTGGAATTTTTGGGTCCGTGTGTATACAGATAACTGCCCTGAAATCAAAAGGTGTTTTTGTTTCAACAGTAAATTTTTCAATTATGCCGGATTCCTGCATTTCTTTTACTCTTTTTCTTATTGTTCCTTCGCTGACCTTTAATTTGTCAGCCATAACAGAAAAAGCAATTCTTCCCTTGAAACGAAGAATCCCGAGAATCTGTTTGTCAAGTTCATCTATATTGTATTTAGACATCAATTATAACAGATACGAAAACCTTTAAATAACATGCTTAAAATACGAAATCCGAATGGGGTTATTTTTGGTTATTCTGAGGGATTAAGAATCTCGCTTACTGAAACACCCTTATGGATGTTGTTTATTCCTTCGGCAAACATGCTTGCAACTGAAACCTGCTTCAGCTGAGGAAACATTTTTTCTTTAGGAACAGCAATGCTGTCACTGACAACAACTTCCTTGATAACAGAATTCTTTAAGAGTTTGACTGCAGAACCTGCAAAGACTCCATGCGAAGCAGCAGCATAAACCTCTTTTGCACCGTTCTTCAGCAGCGCTTCTGCAGCATTAACCATTGTGCCCGCAGTATTAATCTCATCATCAACCAAAATAGCGGTTTTTCCTTCCACATCACCAATCAGATGCATGACTTCACTCACATTCGGTTTTGGTCTGCGTTTGTCAACAATAGCCAAATCAAAACCAAGTCTTTTTGCGTAACTCCTTGCTCTTTTGGATGAACCAACATCAGGAGCAACAACAACACCTTGAGTTATTTTCTTTTTCTTGAAATATTTTATAATCACTTTTGAAGCATACAAAATATCTGTCGGGATATCAAAGAAACCCTGAATCTGTTGTGCATGCAAATCCATTGTCAAGACACCGTCTGCACCTGCAGCAGTAATCAGGTTGGCAACAAGCTTTGCAGTGATTGGTTCCCAGTGATCTGCTTTCCTGTCCTGCTTTGAATACCCAAAGTAAGGTATGACTGCGGTAATCCTTCCTGCTGAAGCCCTTTTAGCAGCATCAACCATAATCAGGAGTTCCATTAAATTGTCGTTAACAGGATTGCATGTCGGCTGTACAATAAAAACATCTTTTGCCCTTACACTTTCATGCAGGTCAACAAAAGTTTCTCCATCAGCAAACTTTTTTACTTCAGCATCTCCAAGCCTGCACTTGAGTTCCTTGGCAATATCCTTTGCCAGTTTTGGGTTAGAGTTCCCCGTGAAAATAATTATATCTTTGTACATTTACACTACTCCTATAACTAATTTAATTAACCTTACTAAATAAAATATCTTCCCTTTTATTTAATCTTGGTGATGCTAAGATGGTTGTTATTAATAAGATAAAAACACGACAAATCCTTGATTCGCGGGGAAATCCGACTATAGAATGTGATGTAGAAACAGGACAGGGACTTTTTAGGGCAGCAGTGCCAAGCGGAGCCTCAACAGGAAGCCACGAGGCTCTGGAATTAAGGGACGGAGACAAAGCAATCTATAAAGGAAAATCTGTTCTGCAGGCAGTAAAGAACGCTAACGAAATACTTGCACCAAAACTCGTTGGAATGAAAGTCACTAACCAAAGCGAAATAGACAAGACAATGATTGATTTAGACGGCACACCAAACAAGGGAAACTTAGGAGCAAACGCAATTGTAGCAGTTTCAATGGCAGTTGTCCGTGCGGGGGCATTTGCAAAAGGAAAAACCCTTTACGAGTACCTCGGAGAACTCGGAGGAAACGAAAAATATGCTATGCCAATTCCCCAACTTAATGTAATGAATGGCGGTAGGCACGCAGGCCTGGAAAATGATATTCAGGAACACATGATTATGCCTGTCGGGGCAAAGAACTTTGCTGAAGCAATGCAGATGGGTGCAGAAACTTATCATACATTGAAATCAATTATCAAGAAGAAGTTTGGTGCAAGGGCAACAGCAATTGCAGATGAAGGCGGTTTTATTCCTGATATCAGCAATGTCACTGAAAGGCTCTCTTTAATTGAACAGGCAATTGACGAAGCAGGTTACAAAGGAAAAATAAAACTGGCTTTGGATTCCGCTGCATCAGAGTTTTTCAAGGACAACAAATACACAATTGCAGATAAGAGTTATTCTTCTTCCGAACTCGTTGACTTTTATGCAGATCTTGTAAACAGTTTTCCATTGATTTCAATTGAAGATGGAATGGCTGAGGATGACTGGGAAGGTTGGATAGAGTTAACAAAAAAGATTGGTGAGAAAGTACAGATTGTCGGTGATGACCTTCTTGTTACCAACCCAAAGAGAATAAAGGAAGCAATTGAAAAAAAAGCAGTTAATGCTGTACTCATAAAAATAAATCAAATTGGTTCAGTCACAGAAACAATTGATGCAATAACAATTACAAAAGCAAACAAGTGGAATGCGGTTGTTTCCCACAGGTCAGGAGAAACAGAAGACTCTTTTATCTCAGATCTTGTTGTCGGCTTAAACTGCGGGCAGATAAAGACTGGAGCTCCGGCAAGAAGCGAGAGAAACGCCAAATACAATCAGCTACTGAGAATAGAAGAAGAACTCAGTGAAAGAAACGGCGTTGAGTACACTAAGCTTGATTATTAAGAAAAATCAGCTTAGTTCAATCATTTTTTCGATTGACTTTGCAGCATTCTTTAAAGTGGCTGCAGGTATTTTTACTTCATATCTTTCTTTGTCAAGCGCCAGCTTAACGTCATTCAATCCGATTTTTTTCTGTTGAATACAGATCATGTTCTCGGAAACAGGATAGAACTTTTTATTAGGCAGTTCTTTATTCAGCTTGTAAACCATGCCTACTTCAGTTGCAATAATAAATTCCGCATTCTTACTCATTTCAGCATAGTTAATCATTCCTGTTGTGCTGGCAATTGCATCGGCAGCATCCTGTACTTCAGGATTACACTCAGGATGTGCAATTAATTTAGCGAGAGGATACAGTTTCTTTGCCTCATTAACATGCTCAAGCGTAATCTGCCTGTGCACATAACAATAACCATTAGCAGGAATAGGAATAATCTTTTTCTTGCTTCTTCTTGAAACAAACCACGCAAGATTTTTATCCGGACCAAAAAGAATCTCATCAGACTTCATCTTGTTGACAATTTTGTCTGCATTAGCAGAGGTACAACAGCAGTCTGCAAGAGCCTTTGCCTCTGCAGTCGAATTAACATAAAGAACTACACTCGCTTTCGGGTATTGTTTTTTTGCATTAAGGATAAGATTCTTGTCAAGCATTTCAGCCATCGGGCAAATATTATCCTCCCTCGGATTTAAGACAGTCTTCTTTGGATTAAGAATCTTTGCGGTTTCTGCCATAAAGTCAGCACCGCACACCAGGATTGTTTTTTGTTCAAATTCCCTGCTTTTCTTTGCCAGTTCCAGAGAATCCCCAACAAAATCAGCAATATCCTGAATAGCAGAAATCTGATAATTGTGTGCCATTATGGCGATATTCTTATCAAACTTTAATTTCTCAATTTCTTCAATTTTTTCCACTCAACAACCTCTACACAATTGTATGTTTCATAAATTTAACGTTTTCCTTTGGAAAATCATTCCTGTAATGTACGCCCCTGCTTTCTTCTCTCGCAAATGCACTCTCAAGAACCAACTCGGCAAGGTTTTTTGTGTTCTCAAAACGAAGCCTTTCGAGAGAAAACTCTTCACTGTTTTCAATTGAAAATTCTTTGATTTCACTGACTGCTTTTTCAAGAGCCTTTCCAGTTCGCACAATACCGCAGTTTTCCCACATTAGCTCCCTGATTTTTTTTAGGCCCTGCTCAGCACTGAGAGAACTTCTCGATTGTTGTTCACTACTCAAATTCAGTTTATCGCTTTTTTCAACTGCTTTTTCCTGTGAAGCATTTTTTCCTGCAGTGTAACCCATTACAATTGCTTCGAGAAGTGAGTTGCAGGGCAATCTGTTTGCGCCATGCAGACCAGAACATGAAACTTCTCCCGCAGCAAACAAGCCCTGCAAACTTGTTCTTGCACTGGCGTCAATTTTAACTCCACCGATAGTGTAATGTGCAGCAGGAACAATGGGCACTAATTCTTCAACAGGATTAATACCTATCTTGTTTAAGTCAGAATAAAAAGAAGGAAACCTCTTATTCAAAAAAATCTTGCCTAAATGTCGTACATCAATAAAAACATTTTTGCCATTGAGGACTGAGTTGTAAACAGCTCTTGAAACCTCGTCTCTTGTCGCCAGTTCATCCACAATCTTGTTTCCTTCTTTGTCAACAATAATTCCTTTTTCTCCCCTCACTGATTCTGTGACCAGCAGGTGCTCATGCTTTTCCAGCATTGTGGTCGGATGGAACTGCACAAATTCAAGGTCCTCGAGAACAGCACCCGCTTTTTTTGAGACTGATATTCCCTCGCCAAGAGAAAAAGGACTGTTTGAAGTGTGCTCAAATAAGGCAGCGTAACCACCAGTAGCAAGGACAGTTGCATTTGAGTGAACAAACCTGAAGTCATTTGTCTGCATAAATAATGCACCGGTTAGACGCTTCTTTTCTGATGCAAATTGGACAAGACCGTGCTTGTCAAAGAAATGCACGTTGTTCTCTCTGCATAACTTAATAAGAAATTCTACAAGACCTTTGCCTGTGTTGTCTCCGTTTATATGCAGAACCCTTTTCCTGCAGTGACCTCCCTCAAGACCTAAATCCAGTTCTCCTTGGTCATCAAGATCAAACTCCAAACCCAAATCAATGAACTCGTTCAGTCTTTCAGATGCCTGAGAAACAACAAACCTGACTATTTCTTCCTTGCACAATCCTTTTCCTGTTGCAAGAGTATCCTTCACATGAAGCTCATCAGAATCAGTCTTTCCCAAAACTAAAGAGATTCCGCCTTTTGCCTTGTAACTGCTTGACTCTTCAATGGCATGCGCAGAAAAAAGAGCTGTTTCTTTTCCTTGTTTTGCCGAGGCATAAGCAGCACTTAATCCCGCCAAACCCTTGCCGATAATAAGAACATCAAAGTTTTCACTGTCAATCTCTTTAAGGTTGAGACATCGTGAATAAGACATAATTTTCACTATTGTTTCTTTTCTTCCTCTACAATCGCACGAAGTCTTTTTGCGGCGTTAATTGACTTTAAGTAAGAGGCAACTGCTTTTGGAACATAACTTTCCCATGGTTCTTCTTTCATTATTGTTTCCCTTATCTTGCAAGCCTCAATAGTGCCGTTCTTTGAAACAGACTTTTTTACTTCTATTCTGATATTCTCAAAGAGCTCCTTAACCAGCGGATTATTAGAATAAACAACATCAAACTTAGGACAATAACTTAGTACCCTTGAAACCCACAAAGCATTCTCGTTAATGTCCTCGACAGGAATAGTGTAGCACCTGTCGTTTAGCCCTTCTTCTCTAAGGGCACATACAATCATTTCCACTCTTTCACCAGAAGTAAACGG
>CAZEVB010000004.1:10049-17289 GCA_964515835.1 uncultured archaeon
CTGTGAGGAAAAGCTCCTCCAAAGAGAGTTGCTTTCTTGTCAAACTCGTTAAAACCAGGCATTGTTTTTCTCGTAGCAAAGACCTTTATTTTCTTTCCTGCAAGATCAGCTGCTTTTTTAGAGATTGTTGCCACTCCGGACATTCGCCCCAAAACATTGAGGATTGTTCTTTCTACCTCAACAATTGCCCTTACTTTTCCGGAGAGCTTGGCTACTTTCTCGTTCTTCCTTGCCCTTGCACCTGCTTTCTTCAGTGCCCTGAATTTGACGCCCCTGCTCTTTGCCAGAAAAGCAGATTCTTCCAAACCAGCAACAACACAGTTTTCCTTTGCCTTAAGAAAAGCTTCAGCGTTCTGATTAGGCAATAAAGAAGCAGTAACATCTCCTTTCGAAAGATCTTCCTTGAGGTACTCTAATAACCTCTTCTTCTGCAGGGGGGACAGCATACTAAACTTTCATGTGAAAAGTTTTATAAGCGGGTATTGGTGCGATTCTGATTCTGAACAACCCAAAAGAAATACCTAGAGGTTAGTAGTTAACTATTTAAACTACCTCACCTATAGTTGTATTATGCAAGAGAATACATTTAACACAGCATTTCCTACTATTTCGTTGCCTTCAGTAGCCAACAATGGATTCTCTCTCTTTGCAAAGTTTTTTTATTTTAATTACTCTTATTTCTTTTAAGCGAAACCATTTTTCGTGGTTTTTCGCTTGGATGGTGTTTTTATGAAGATATTCGTGGATATAGCAAACCCAGAAGCAATAAGAAAGTTGAATGACTTAGGCATCGTTGACGGTGTTACCACAAACCCAAGTTTAATAGCAAAAGAAGGCCGCGAATTCAAGGAAGTCATTAAAGAAATCTGTTCTATTGTCGACGGACCAATCAGCGCAGAAACAACAGCACCAGATGCTGACGGCATGATTAAGGAAGCCGAAGAACTCAGCAAGATTCACAAGAACATTGTTGTTAAAATTCCAATAACTGAAGAAGGACTTAAGGCAATAAAAGCCTGTGCAAAAAAAGGAATCAAAACCAACTGCACACTGATTTTCTCTGCTAACCAGGCTCTCTTGGCAGCAAAAGCAGGTGCCAGTTATGTTAGCCCTTTCGTCGGCAGATTAGATGACATTGGTCAGGATGGACTGCAGTTAGTTCAGGAAATCATGGACATTTTTGATAATTATGAACTGGAAACAGAAGTAATTGCTGCCAGCTTAAGGCACCCAAAACATGTGCTTGAATGCGGTCTTATAGGGGCACACATCGCAACTATTCCTCCGGCAGTTATAGAAAAAATGGTTAAGCATCCTTTAACAGACAAAGGCATTGCAAAGTTCAATGCTGACTGGGAAAAACTCAAGAAAGAACTTAGTGAATAGGACAAAAAACACAAAAGGGGAGAGATATGCCAAAACTTGCTGAACTCAGGAAACAGATTGAAGAGATAGACAAGGATCTTGTCGAAAAACTTGACAAGAGAACCGAATTAGCGAAAGAGATTGGAAAAGTTAAGTCAAAAGAAAGCCTTCCGGTTTATGACACTTCACAGGAAACAGAAGTAGTCAACAGAGCAAAAGACTTTGCAAAAAAAATGCCAAAAACAGAAGTTGAATCTGTCTTTCGCGAAATAATGTCTGCTTCCAGATCAGCACAACAAAAAATGAAGATAGCTTACTTAGGCCCAAAAACAACTTTCACGCACATGGCTGCAATAAAAGAATTCGGTAAGAGCTCGGAGTACATTGCCCAGGATTCAACCGAAGACATTTTTGCCAGTGTAGAAAAAGGAAATTCTGATTTTGGGGTTGTTCCTGTGGAAAACTCTACAGAAGGAACAGTTAACAACACACTTGACATGTTCACAAGTTCAGACCTGAATATTATCGGCGAAATTTCACTCCCAATCATGCACAACCTAATTGGAAAAGGCAAGCTGAGTGACATAAAAAAAGTTTATTCCCACCCGCAGGCATTTGCACAATGCAGGAAATGGATAGCAAAGAATCTGCCGAAAACCGAGTTAATAGAAACCTCAAGCACCACCAAAGGAGCAGAATCAGCCAACATTTACCACAGCAGTGCGGCAATTGCATCAAAACTGGCTTCAGAAGAATTCGGGCTCAGTGTACTTGCGGAAAACATCGGGGATAACGCAAAAAACATTACACGGTTCCTTATAATCGGCAAGAGCAACAGCCACATGAAGGCAACAGGCAAAGACAAGACAAGCATAATGTTCTCTGTCAAACACGAACCAGGTTCACTTTTCAATGCACTTAAACCGCTGCATGACAACGATGTGAACATGACTAAAATAGAGTCAAGACCGACAAGAATGAAAACCTGGGAATATGTTTTCTTTGTTGATGTACAGGGATTCAAGGACGACAAAAAAATCATGAAAGTCCTCGAAGAAATGGGAAAATACTGCGGATTTATTAAGGTTCTTGGTTCTTATCCTGAGAGGACAGTAAGTGAGTGAAATGACCAAACCAGACATAAAAGAACTTGAAGAAAAAGCAAACATGGTCCGGAAAGACATCCTTAAAATGACCCATAACGTGAACAGTGGTCACCCTGGCGGCTCAATGAGTGCAACAGAAATCATTCTGGCACTCTACAAATACAAGCTCAGACACAACTCAAAAAAACCCGAAGACCCTGACAGAGACAGATTTATCCTCAGCAAAGGACACTGCTGTCCTGCACTCTATTCTGTTCTTGCAGACGAAAATTATTTTCCAAAAGAAGAGCTAATGACATTCAGGAAAATTGATACGCGGTTACAGGGGCATCCTGCTTCACACGAACTACCAGGAATAGAAGCAAGTACAGGACCGTTAGGCATGGGACTAAGTTTTGCCAATGGCGTGGCATTAGCAGGAAAGCTCGACAAAAAAGATTACCGGGTTTATGTTCTCCTTGGAGACGGAGAAATACAGGAAGGAATGGTATGGGAAGCAGCAATGACCTCAGGTTTCAGGAAACTTGACAATCTTGTTGCGATTATAGATTATAACCACTTACAGATAGATGGTTTTATTGAAGACGTGAAGAATGTGGCACCAATAAAAGAAAAGTTCAAGTCATTCAACTTTAATGTTATTGAGGTCAACGGACATTCATTTGAAGAACTATTCAATGCACTCGATGAAGCAGAGAAAGTCAAGGGAAAACCAACTCTTATACTTGCACACACAACAAAATGCAAGGGTGTGAGTTTCATGGAAAACAAGTGCGAGTACCATGGCAAGGCACTAGATAACGAACAAATGAAGAAGGCAATGGAGGAACTGGAATGACTGCAGAACCTGAACTGAAGGCATCAAGACAGGGATATGGCGACGGCCTGTTAGAGTTAGGCAAAAAAAACAAGAATGTTGTTGCACTTGACGCTGACCTGGCAGGAAGCACAAAATCCTCTTTATTTGCCAAAGAGTTCCCTGAAAGGTTTTTTGATATAGGAATCAGTGAACAGGACCTAATTGGAACAGCAGCAGGACTGGCAGCAGCAGGAAAAATAGCTTTCCCTTCAAGCTTTGCCGTATTTGTTACAGGAATTCCTTACAATGTGATAAGGGCATTAGTTGCTTACCCTAAACTTAATGTGAAGCTCGTCGGTTCGCACGGCGGCCTGTTAACAGGAGAAGACGGTGCAACACACCAGTCACTTGAAGACATTGGCTTAATGAGAGGACTGCCGAACATGAAGGTTATTGTTGCTGCCGATTACACTGAAGCAAAAAAGGCAGTTAGTGCAATGGCAGAAACAGACGGACCTGTTTACATGAGAACAGCAAGATCAAAAACACCTGTTCTGTTTGACGACAATTACAAATTCGAATTCGGAAAAGCAACAGAACTCAGAAAAGGAAAAGATGTTGCAATACTTGCCTGCGGACCATTGGTTAGCGAATCTCTTGCTGCTGCAGAAGAACTCGGAAAAAAAGGAATCTCAGTCTCTGTTGTGAACATGAGTTCAATAAAACCGATTGATGAGAAAATGATTCTTAAAAAAGCAGGCGAATGCAAAGCAATTGTTACTGCAGAGGACCACAGCATGATTAACGGTCTTGGCACTGCAGTGCAGGAAGTTATTTCCAATAATTGCGCATGCATAGCAATAGAAAAAGTAGCGGTTAAAGATGTTTTCGGGGAATCCGGAAAACCAAAAGAACTATACAAAAAATACGGTCTTGACAGTGAAGCCATTGTCAAAGCAGCTGAAAAAGCGCTAACGAGGTGTAAAAAATGATTATTGTTCTAGTAAAAAACTCGACAGAAAAAGACAAACAAGGAGTAATTGATTTCCTTGAATCAAAAGGATTCAGGGCACATGTTTCTGTCGGAACAGAAAGAACAATAATAGGGGCAATCGGCGATGAAAGAACACTTGACAAGGACCAGCTGAGTTTACTGCCAGGCGTAGAAAAAGTCATGCCTGTTCTCAAGCCATACAAACTCGTTTCAAAGGACTTTAATCCTGAAAACACAAAAATCAAGATAAAGGACGTTACAATCGGCGGAAACGAAATAGTTGTCATGGCAGGACCATGTGCATTCGAGAGCGAAGAACAAGTTTACGAGATAGCCAAGCTTGTGAAAGACGCAGGAGCAAAAGTTCTTAGGGCATCAGTCTATAAACCAAGAACCTCGCCATACTCTTTTCAGGGTTATGGAGACGAAGGCCTAAAAATAATGAGAAAAATTGCTGACGAAGTCGGAATTCTAATTGAAACAGAAGTAATGGACATCCGTAAAGTAGAGATAGTTGCAAAATACATGGATATTGTGAGAGTAGGAGCAAGAAACATGCAGAACTTTGACCTGCTTAAAGAAGTCGGAAAAATAAACAAGCCAGTTATACTAAAAAGAGGAATAGCAGCCACACTCGACGAATTCATTATGGCTGCTGAGTACATCATGTCAGAAGGAAACCACGAAGTGATTTTCTGCGAACGCGGAATACGGACTTATGAAACCTCAACAAGAAACACTCTGGACATCAGCGCAGTTCCTTTACTAAAAAAGATTTCTCACTTACCAGTCATTGTCGACCCCAGCCACGCAGGCGGAAAAAGGGAGCTTGTGAGTCCTCTGAGCAAAGCATCAATAGCTGCAGGGGCGGACGGACTGATTATAGAAGTACATAATCACCCTGAAAAAGCTCTCAGTGACGGCAAGCAGTCTCTCCTTCCCGAACAGTTCGAACAGCTTATGAAAGAACTCAAACCAGTTGCAGAGGCAGTCGGCAGGAAGATGTAAAATGCTGCTCGTTCTTGTCAGGCATGGGGAAACTGAATGGAACAAAGAAGGACATTACCAGGGTAGGGCTGACTCTGCGCTTACAAATAAAGGACTAGAACACGCACAAAGAGTTGCAGATTACCTCAAAAACCGCAAAATAGATATTATTTATTCTAGTCCCATACACCGTGCACATAAAACCGCAAAAATAATTGCAGCGAACCATAACTGCGGTATCTTGGTTGACCCGCTTCTTATGGAAATTGACTATGGGATTTTTGAAGGCAAAAACCTAAAGGAAATAGCCGTAGAATTCCCCAAGGAAATCGCAAAGAAAAAAGCAGACAGGTACAACTACAGTCATCCCAATGGAGAGCCCTACAGAGAAATGAATGAAAAAAGAATAATGCCATTCATTGACAAAGCGATAAAGCCGCTGATAGGAACAGATAAGACTGTTGTAGTTGTATCTCATTCAGGTCCAGGAAGAATGATTAGCGGCGACTTGCTTGACTTAAATGGTTCAGAGATAATGAAAATGTGGCAGCCAAATGACTGCATTTATTTTGTGGAATTCAAAGGCACTAAACCTGCATTGAGTTACCTGAGGTTGAAATCAGGTGAACAGGGAAATGGTTACCTTCTTTTTAATGCCGAAACAAGCTCAAAGTACATGCCTCGCGACTGACTAATAAAAAGAGAACTGAAGAAAAATTATTTAGTAGTCCTTCGGTCTTTTCCTGAACGTCTTTCTTTTTCGGTTGGCAATCCTTCAGTAGTAATTCGTCTATCATAAGATTTGCCAACAAATATCGTTTCCCTTCTTCTGCCAGTAACTGCAATTGGTCCCTTTTCCTTTTTTTTGTGTTTTGGGACCGGGATTTTAACTTTTTTCAAATCTCTTACTGTTCCAACAACAGTCTCATGACAAACCCGTACTGACTTGCCTATGGACCCCTCTTTCCAAGAAGGCCCTATTTGACCCCATCTTCTAATTTTTGGTTTAAGTTTTGGCACGTAATCTCACTAACAAATTTATTTCTCAAGACATATATATACCTTGTGGATGATTAAATCCCAAGCATGAGCAATAACTTTAAAAACAAATAGTAGCAGGTTTTATTATGATGCAAAGAAGGGATCGACTTTGGCTGCTCCAGCAATAGTCCTGATTTAATTAATTATACCCATGCATCAAAAAAGATTCTTTGTGAAGAAATTGTATTAAACGTCAGTCTGCTTTTCGGGTGGGTCTGGCGCAAAACATTCTGATTTTTTATATGGGGTTATAGCATAACCTGGCAGTGCGTTCGGCTCCAGACCGATTGATGGGGGTTCAAATCCCTCTAACCCCACTGGGATTTTCATGAATCTAGAAAACGAAACAAAAAAACTCAAACCTGGAACAATAAGACCATTCTACAGGTCTTTTGATTACACAGGCGACGCTATTGACTTCTTTGCCAAGCTATCCGATTACGGAAAAAAGAAAGACTGTATTCTGCTAGAGTCTGCAGACATAATCAAAAAATATGGTGAGAAAAGCATCGGAAGCTCAGACCCGTGCCTGAAAGTCAAGGGCAGGGAAGAAGACTTCGAGATAACTGCACTTAACGAACTCGGCCAGAGGTTCCTGAAATTCATTCACAGGGACCTCGCTTTTGCAGACGAACTAAAAATAAGCAGGAAAAAAATCACTGGAAAACTAAAAAAGAAAAACGAGTTTGTTTCAGAAGAAGAAAGACTGAAACTAAAGACACATGCAGACATTTTGAGGCTGATTGCTTTCAAATTCAGGCCTGCAATAAAGCCCTTCCCTGTTTATGCAGGACTTTTCGGGGTAATTGGTTATGACTTCATTGACCAGTTTGAGGATTTGCCTAAAAACAATGAAGACCTACTTAATCAGCCAGACTATGAAATGAATTTTTATGATAACCTATTCATTATTGACCACAAGAACCAGTCAATAATCTTTGTTGCAAA
>CAZEVB010000005.1:0-12053 GCA_964515835.1 uncultured archaeon
TCTATTTTCAGTAGTCTTTGCGCGATTTTTTTTATGAAGTAACGATCGTGGGATATTGCAAGAATTGCTCCGTCATAATTGAGGAATGCTGTTTCAATGATTTCACGCGCGTCAATGTCAAGGTGGTTTGTCGGTTCGTCCAGAAGAAGTAAATTTGGTTTTTCGATTAGGAGTTTAAGGAGATTAAGTCTTGATTTTTCACCCATAGATAATTGTGAAATCGGCTTTAACACTTCATCGTCCGCAATAAAACCCATCATTGAGAGATTCTGGCGGGTTTTTGCCTGGTCTTTCAGCAGGGAATATATTTCATCATAAAGCGTGGCATTGCTTGTGAGGTCTTTTAACTCCTGATCAGCATAGCCTATTTTTGCACGTGCATCAAAAAGCAGTTCCCCTGAAAGTGGCGGTACTCTTCCTTCAATTGTTTTGAAAAATGTGCTTTTCCCAAGTCCGTTTTCCCCTATAAGGACAATGTGTTCTTCGGAACCTATGTTAATGTTGATATCTGTAATCAGTGGTTTTGTGTATCCAACATACAGACCACTAATTTCCAGGATTATGTTTGAATTGACTGGAGATGCTTCAAAGCGAGTTTTGAATTGTGATTTATCCAGGTCGGGCTTTTCGATTATTTCTCGTTTTTTCAGTAGCTTTTCGCGGTATTTTCCCTGACTGACTTTCAAGGGGCTTTTTCCTATGCGTGCAATTTTGTCCTTTTCATTTGCAATGTATTTTTTTTCAAGAATGTAAGCTGTTTTTTGGGCTTCGAATGTGGCTTCGCGTGTTTTCAGATGTGCTGAATAATTACCCCGATATTTTTTGAGTTTTCCTTTTTCTATTTTTATGATTGTGTCGCACACACAATCGAGAAAATACCTGTCATGTGTGACTATTAATACGGTTCCTTTGAATGTTTTCAAATAATTTTCCAGAATATCAAGGCGTTTAAAATCCAAGTGGTTTGTGGGTTCATCCAATAAAAGAAAATCTGCATCAGAAGATAAAATTTGAGAGAGTGCGATGATTATGCGTTGTCCTGTAGAAAGAGATCCAACTGTTTGATCAAGCCACGATTCCTGTATTTCTAGTTTTTGCAAAACAGGCTTGAGTTTATTTATAGATTTTGACTGACCTTGTTCTGCTTTTTTTTCAAGCAGTTCTGAGTAACGTTGAGTGAGTTTAGTTAACTTTGTATTATTGGCATTATAAATTGCGGGATCGGAAAGTTTATGTTCAATTTTCTTCAGTTCCTGATCAAATGTTCCCTGTTGATGAATTGTAGCACTCTCTTCTATTATTTCCCGTACGGCTTTGTTCATGTCCAATTTAAGATTCTGAGAAAAATACGCGACCTTGCCAGTGAATTCGATGCTACCGGTGTAATCGACTTTTCCAAGGATTGCCTTGAGCAATGTTGTTTTTCCAACTCCGTTTCTGCCAATCAGCCCGACTTTAGAGCCTTTCGAAATTCCGATGCTCTCGTCGTGTAGTATTTTCATTTTGTCTATAGAAATTGAAAGTTTCTTTATTGAAAGCGCCATATATAAATATTCTTGAGATACTCATTTAAAACACGCTTTACTGCGGAAGATACTGAGGACAATGCAAATTAATCAGGATGTTTAAAGAGGGGAGAACAGTTCAATGTCTAGCGCCGTCAGTTTGAACTTATTTCTGTTGATTTTAGGAAAGCGCCCTCACAACTGGAAGAAAATAAAATCAAATGCCTACTGAGGGTTTGAGTGAAGACGAAGTCATTTTGATCAAACTTTGCGGACAAAGTTTGAAACGAAAACCCTCCTGTCCCCGGAGTGCCCGTACGCAGTCATTGTATGCGAGCATTAGCGAGCAAGTGGGGTGTGGCAGTTGTAGAATTAGATTGGAAGGGGGTTTTGTTTTCAACAATTAGCCTGGTGAGCCTAACCCCCTTCCTAATGATAATTTATCTTCTTCGGACTGAATCCCCCCTATTTGTGGTATATACCTTATTCATTACTGAGTATTTAACTATTGAGTACTTTTAGCTGTAAATAGAATACATTTAAATTGTTTTTCATGTACTTTTTGGTATAGTTAAGTGAGTTATAATGGCTGTAATAAAGAAGACCGATGATGAAATAAGACTCAGGATCCTTGAGGCATTAATGAAGAAAAGGGCAATAAATCCTAATGTAAGGGAGATACAGAAAGACACAGAATTCCATAAGGCAACAATAAAATCATCAATAGATTTTTTAGAGAAAGAAAACCTCCTGACTGGTTACGGTCCAAAAATAAATTTCAGGAAGTTTGGTTACAAGTTAGAGGTAATAGAAATGTTGCAGATGGATAAGTCAAAAAAAGAATTGTTTGAGAATTATCTTAAACATGCTGAGAAAGACCCTAACTTATTTCGGTTGTCTGCAATAATTGGTTCTGGTAACTGGAACATCATGGCTTCCCACATTTACAAGGATGTGGAATCCTACCACGCGGGAATGCAGGAAAAGTATTATGAGAAGATTCCTAACATTTTTGATTTAATAAAAGACAGGCAGATTTTTTATGCAACGGAACCCCTGTACAAGAATGCCTCAAGAACTGCTTCTATACTTAAAATAATGAAAAAAGCAAGGGGATTGGAATGAAGGTAGAGCTGGACATTAAACAGAATCTGCAGGAGAATGCTAATAGTTATTTTGAGGCATCAAAGAAGGCAAAAAAGAAACTGGTTAATCTTGAGAAAGCAATGAAGTTAATGGAAGAAAGGCTGGAGAAAGCAAAAAAGAAGGAAGCAGAGAAAGCCGAGAGTAAGGCAGTAAAGAAAAGAAAGAAAGAATGGTACGAGAAGTTCCGCTGGTTCTTTAGTTCGGATGGTTTTCTTGTTATTGGCGGTCGTGATGCGGGGGGAAACGAAGTAATTGTGAAGAAACACATGGAAGAGGACGACGGTTATTTTCATGCGGACATTGTCGGAGCACCGCACACAGTCGTAAAGACAAACAAAAAAGAAATTCCTGACAGGACAATGGAAGAGGCTGCAACTTTTGCTGCTTCTTTTTCAAATGCGTGGAGAGAGGGATTTGCATACGTTGATGTTTATTCAGTGAAACCTGAGCAGGTCAGCAAAACAGCGCCAAGCGGAGAGTTTTTAGGCAAGGGAGCATTCTCAATCAAAGGAAAAAGAGAGTGGTTCAGGAAAACAAAACTGGAAGTGTTTGTAGGAGTAGAGAAAACAAAAGAGGGGAACAGAGTAATCTTTGGACCAAAGAATGCCATTAAGAAAAATGGCAAGAGTTGTTTTGAGATAAAGCAAGGAAAAAAGGAAAAAAGCGAAGTTGCAAAGCAGTTAAAGAAAGAATTTAACAAAAAAGGATTCAAAGATGTTGATCTTGACGAAATAATTGCGGCTTTGCCTAATGGAGAGTCGGAGTTAAAGCTTTAGCGAACATAACTTGGTTTGAAGACTGTGTAGTGCTTACTGAATGACTCGTAAGATTCTGTGACTTCGGAGGATAAAGAAGGCCTGATTTTTTTCAGGGCTTCCTCAAAATGCTCTTTTTTTATTTCCGCACTCTTCATTTTATTTAATTTTATACAAACCAATGCAGCTTCCCTAACAACGCCTTCTATGTCTGCACCACTGTAGTTCTCCAGTTTCTTTGCAAGTTCTTTCATGTTAACGTCCTTGGCAATAGGCATGTCTTTTGTATGGACCTTAAGAATAGCCAGCCTTGTTTCCTCATCGGGAGATGGAACATAAATAAGTTTATCGAAACGACCTGGTCTTAATAATCCGGGGTCAATCAAATCGGGTCTGTTTGTAGCGGCAATAATCACGACATCTTTAAGCAGCTCCATTCCATCGAGCTCTGTTAAAAGCTGATTGACTGCAGAGCCATAAACATGACTGCTGTCAGAGGTGCTTCTGTGAAGAGCCATTGCATCAATCTCGTCAAAGAAAACTATTACCGGGCTCACCTGCCGTGCTTTCTTGAAAACATTTCTGATTCCTTTTTCGGTTTCTCCAACCCATTTGCTGACTAACTCAGGTCCTTTAATGCTGATGAAATTTGATTCTGATTCTGTTGCAACTGCTTTTGCCAGCAGGGTTTTTCCTGTTCCGGGCGGACCATAAAGCATGATTCCTTTTGGCGGTTTTATACCCATTTCTCTGAAAACCGCAGGCTTCTTTAATGGCCATTCAACTGCCTGTTTTAACTCGTTTTTCACTAACTCCAAACCGCCTATCTGGTCCCACTTTATATTGGGGATCTCAATAGTTATTTCCCTTAAAGCAGATGGTTGTACATCCCTAAGGGCATTGTCAAAATCTTCTCTGTTGACTTCGAGGCTCTCTAAAACCTCGGGGGGAATCTTTTCTTCCTCAAGATCAATTTTAGGGAGATATCTCCTCAGAGCTTTCATTGCCGCTTCTTTTGCAAGTGCTTCCAAATCCGCACCAACAAAACCGTGTGTTATCGAAGCGAAATAATCCAAATTAACGAATTTTGCTTTGTCTGCCTTGTCTTTTGAGAGAGGCATGCCGCGAGTGTGAACCTGCAGGACCTCTTTTCTGCCTTTTTTGTCAGGAACAGGAAACTCGATTTCCCTGTCAAATCTTCCCGGTCTTCTTAATGCTTCGTCAATTGAGTTAACCCTGTTTGTGGCTGCAATAACTATTACGTTTCCTCTTGCTTCCATGCCGTCCATTGCGGCAAGAATCTGTGCAACCACTCTTCTTTCAACCTCTCCGACAACCTCGTCTCTTTTTGGTGCAATAGCATCAATCTCGTCAAAGAAAATAATGCTCGGGGAGTTCTTTTCAGCGTCCTTGAAAACCTGCCTTATTCTTTCCTCGGCTTCACCCACGAACTTACTCATTATTTCCGGGCTGTTAACTGCAATGAAATGTGCTTCTGTTTCACTTGCAACTGCTTTTGCCAGCAGGGTTTTTCCTGTTCCTGGAGGACCATGCAGGAGAACACCTTTCGGCGGTTGTATCCCAAGCTTAGTAAATAATTCAGGGTGTTTCATTGGCAGCTCAATCATTTCACGGACTTTTTTTACCTGCTCTTCTATCCCGCCAATGTCCTCATAAGATACCCTTGGTAAACCTTCAACAGAACCTTTCACGGGTTTCTGTTCAATCACAAACTGAGTGAAGTCTGTTACCTTGATTGTTCCTTTTGGAGATGTTTCTATTACCTGGTAAATGAAGCCGCTACCAAAAACACTTACCCAGATATTGTCGCCTTTGTTTAACGGCCTGCCAATAAAGTTTCTTTTGAGAATTCTTTCATAACCGCGCGCAATTATCCGCACTTGTTGTGTAGGGGCAATAACCACTTTCTTTGCTTCGGAATAAGTTGAGGTTCGCGCCTTAATTTTTTCCCCCAACCCAGAGCCGCAGTTTTTTCTTATAAGGTTATCCATTCGGATAACTCCTTTGCCTTCATCCTCTGGTCTTGCAGGCCATACAACTGCAGCTGTTTTTCTCGTGCCTTCGATTTCTATTATGTCTCCTGAAGTAATCCCAAGGAGCTCTTTTGTCTGCCTGTCAAGAGTAACAATATTCCTGCCGACATGGCTGGGATCCGGATCTTCTACCCTAAGCAGTACTTCTTTTTTGGAAATCATGGTTTCACTTCTAAAGGAATATAAAAAAATATTAAAGGAGATAGGAATGAGGTGCGAGGAATTTATTTTACCTCAAGCCTTCCCCCTTATCCTAAATTTCGGTAGTTTTCTCCAGAATCCTTATTTTGAGACCCTGTTCTTGTATGAAACGTCTTTTCAACATGATTAAAAACAACCCTTTTGTCTAAAAAATTTAGACATATACTGATTATTTAGTGATATGTCTTTAAAAGACTTTCTCAAAAGTACTTTCGAGATAGTAAGATGGCAGAGTAGCCAAAACCGCGTATACCATGAACACGATTATGCTGAAAATAGCTGTTGTGAGTAAGTCGTAAACAAAAATCCTGCCGACAAAAAGGAACTCGTTTACCCAACCAAAGAAACCAAAGAGGATGGCTGTCGCCAGCCAAGGAATTTTTGTTTTTGCCTGGATAAAATATGTTATTGCAAACAGGAGATAGAATACAGGCAGGGTTATTGAAACGCATGTCAGGTAAGGTAATTCGCAGGTTAAGAATTCCTCTATAAGAACGAGAGGAGTTAGCAAAAGAAAGTAGTTAATTACTCTCGGGAGTTTGTAATGTTTTTTTAGCAAGTCAGCTATTTTCTTTTTAGCCAGCACAGAGAAAACACCAAAACCAAGAATCCACACTAAGACAGTTATGGAAAGGATGTCAAAGAAACCTGCAACGAGAACAACCAAAAGATAAAGCATGAGGGATAAGAACAGTAAAGTGAAAAGAATTATGTGCTCAAGCTTTATTTTTTTCATGTTAATCAGAAGAGAAAGAAACTGCCGAATGCAGCAATAAATATAAGTACTGCCCATACAATCGGATTCCAGCTAAAGACTTTTGCCCCGTCAAGAATGAAGAACGGCAGGAGATTGAAAAACGCAAGGAAAAAATTGATGTATGAAGAGTAAAGAATTATTGTGAGCAGCAAACCCTGGGGCGCAAGATAAAAGGCAGCCATCATGAATAAGAAGGCTATAATTATGTTAGCAATCGGGCCTGCAGCAGCAATCATTCCATTCTGTTGCCTGCTGACTTTGCCTGAAATGTATACTGCACCAGGAGCTGCAAAAATAAACCCCAAGAAAGCCGAAATGAGAGTGAATACTAGACCGGGAACCCATAACCTGTATTCTGCATGCGAACCAAACAATTTTGCGACATTTCTATGGGCTAACTCGTGAAAGATAAAACCTGTTCCGACTGCCACAAGAGCAATTGGCAGGGACTGCGCATAACCAAAAATATTAAGGAAATCCTCGCTTATCAGGATAGCAAAAGCAATGCTTATTGTTATCCAGCTGATAACTATCTGGTTAAATTCGCTTGAATCCATCAATAATAGCTGAAGTGAAAAACAATAAAAAATGATGCAAATAAAGGAAATTAACATGTTCGTCAATCAACGACATATTTAAATAACTATTTGTGGAATATATCTATGAATAAACGGGGTTATTGTGAGAAAGCACAGATTTCGATAGACAAGAACCTCGCTTATGCGAATAGTTATCATGCTATCGTGAATCCTTTCTTCAGTTCATTCGCAGGAATTGAGACCACTATTTCCCCTGTACTTTTTGTGTTAGCGTTGCTTTCTACAGAAAGCAAGAGCAAGGCAAAGACACTGATGACCACTAGGTCCACTAGAGGCAGTCCATTAGTTGCCCATAAATAAAGGCTGCACAATCCAGCTACCAAAGAAACCGCTTTTTTTACCGCGAATCCTTCCATCTTTATCTCCCCCAATAGTATTACTATGCCCAAATATTAAATTATTATTATAAAAAATAACAATAATCAATGATTTTTCGTTGAAAAAATATAATTATTAATAAGGAGGGGATAATATGTATATGGCAAATATAGCTCTCAGCGAGACTGAAAAAAGAATCCTTAAAGAAATAACAAAAAGAGGCATGCTGATACCGGAGAACGAACTTGCAAAGAAGCTGAGAATAAACCCGACTACTTTGCACTACAAAATAAAGAAGTTTGAGGACAACAAGATAATAACCGGTTACAGATACAGGACAGATTACTTCAAAATGGGAATAGGGAATCTTGCATGGGTTTTTCTCTCACTAAAAAGGGAAGGTGCAGAAATAGACAAATCGATTGGAACGCTTCTTGATATACCAAGAGTCAGAAGAATTTCCTTTACCACCGGAGAATATGATATTGCACTAAAAATTTATTCAAAGAATAGTGACGAGTTATACTCTATAGTGGACACTGTTGGAAAAATGCTTTCAGGGTGCCTGGAGAGTATTGCTGTGTTCAATGTCTCGGGAAGGTATATCTATCATGGCCTTCCTGTTGACAAAATAGACCCAGTGGCTGCTCTTTTCAGGAAAGAAGATTTTATTGACAGCAAGGACCGTAAAATAATTGATTGTATAAAAAGATGTCCTGAGATAACAATAGCCGAACTCGCAAAAAAAATAAAGATGCATAAAAATACAACCTATAAAAGATGGAAGAATCTCATAAAGAAAAAGGTTATTGTCAAAAAGAGTGTCATCATAAATCCAGATTATTACCCCGACACAGGGAGTTCTTTCAGGGCGTTCCTTATGATTGATGCAAAAAAAGGACACGCTAACGAATTAGCAGAATATATTGCGAAGAAGACAGAAAATATTCACGAATTAGACAAGACAGTTTTTCCTTCGGATCTTCTCATGCTTATGTGGTGCAAAGACACCCGAGAATTTTATGAATTTGAAAACAGGCTATTCAATGACAAAAAGATAGGGCCGCTTATAAACAAAATAAAGTCTTATGTTGTTGTAGAGGAAAAAACAAAAGAAAAGGGAATTAAATAGTTCTTCTTCGTAAAGAGAAAAAACAATAGCCTAACGAAAACGACGCTCCGATAACAACAACTATTGATAGAACTATCAAAGAAATGTTTACTGGTTCTTTTACCGCAGAGGGGTTTTCTGCAGACTCCATTCTCGTGGCAGCATCAGCATTCTGCGAACCAGCGGTTATAAGATCGCCTTCCAGGGTCTTGTCGGCGGCGAAGCTAGTATTCGTGTAACTGATAACAGTACTGTATTGAGGAACAACAGAATAAAGCATTGAAAGAGCGACAACTAAAGCAATTAGTGAAGACGCAAAAACAAGTAAGACAGAAATGTTTCTCTCACTAAATGAAAAGAGGTTTGTACCTTTGCCTGTTAATTCATAATACTTCCATTTTCTCCCCTCATCAATAATTCTGATGAAACCGCTTGCTTCAAGAATCTGCATATGCTGTTTTGCAGAAGATGGTTTTATGTCAAGCATTTTTGAGATTTCGCTAAGTGTCTTTCGTCTCTGCTTCAGAGCACGAAGTATTTCCCGCCTGTTCTCCGAAGTAATTGCCTTAAGGTCTTCCTGTGAAGCCGCTATCGGTTCAGGATTCTTTTGAACTTGTTGCATAAAAGCTTTCATAAAAATCACGAGAGGATTAAAGAATTATGAAGATAAGGAGAAGTCCTGCAAATATTATTGTTGCAAATGTCCTGTCATAATAAGCAAAGAGTGCCAGAGCAAACGGCGCAACCATCAAATAGGGAAGGAATTGCGGCCATCGTGCAGCAGAAATGATGCCGTACAAGGCACCAAAAGCGAACATGATAAAGATGAATGCAACAAACCTGCTGATGCTTGCACCAATCATCGTGAGTAACTTGTCATACCAACTGTCAACTCGGGGGACCTTCCCTTTAGGGGTGTCTCCACTAGGCATATCTCCCATATTAAAGCCTTGCTTAATAGGCTTTAAAAAGGTTAGTAATTATTTAGGTTCTGCCTAAACAAGGGAGATAAAGCAATTAACTATTTAAACAAAACCCACAATAGATTAATGTGATATTATGGGTACAGAGATAAAAGAAGGAATTCCTATTGTTACAACAGAATCAATTACTGGTTATGAGATAACAGAAGTAAAAGGCCTTGTTTGGGCCTCCTCAGTAAAGGCAAAGTCCATCATAAAGGACATAATCGCAATGTTCAGGGTTATGTGGGGTGGCGACATAAAAGAATACTGGGAACTCATTAACGAGGCAAGGCATGAGATACTGGAAAAGCTCAATGAGAATGCCAAGGCAATGGATGCAAACGCAATCGTAAAACTTCGTTTAACAACCTCCCAAGTAGTGCCGGGCACAATAGAAATAATGGCTTATGGTACTGCTGTTACAATTGTTCCTGAAAGCAAGGGCAAAAAGAAAAAATAGGTGCTTATTTGACAGAAGAAAATAAAAGTAAACTAAAGATAGCGAAGATTCTGCTCTTCTTTTTAGCGTCCTATGTACTCATGTATGTAATTGGACTAGTGACCCCCCTAGGAGAGTGGCCTGTTAGTGATGCAACTCTTGGAAAAGCGGATTACATGATTTTCCTTTTGCCAATCGCAGGATTCTTTTTGTCATACATTACAATCAACTGGATGGACTCATTCTTCGAGAAAAAAATCGGGAGCAGTCCAATTTACCCTACAACAATAATTATTCTCGGAATCGTGGCGTGTTACATTTCACTATGGTTCTTTTTTGGCAACTCGGCAGCCTTAGGTGGTTCAGGAGAATTTGACTTCTGGAAATTATTCATTAACTCACATTACATATACTTCCTGATTGCCGCTCTCCTGGCGTGGGCATCAAAAAAGATAATGGTTCTCCTTCCAGAATAACTTCTTTTAAACCAGTTGAAGGAGATTTTATTATAAACAAAGCATACATTGACTTCAGTGCTTTGAGACATTGATTTTTAACTACTTTCACAGCATATAATATAAAGGGGGAAAGGTCTTTGTTAAGAGAAGCATTTGTGCATTACAGGAACAATTTTAGCACAGCAATGGCGTTTGCCATTCTACTTGTTTTTATACTACCGTTCAGCTTAATAGCCAACATTAATATTGAATCAGGTACATCTGCACTTGACTACTCCCTTTTAGTGGATAATCCAACAAACATGGTTATTGCTACTGCAGTAGCCTTGCTTTTCATTCTATTTTACAGTGTATTCACCAGTCTAATCATATTCGCGGTTAGAAAAGACATGGTCAAAATAAAAATCCATTATTATTTGACCCAAAAAATAGAGAAATTTTCGCTCAAAATATTTGTTTTCTATACAGCACTTTTCTTAGTACTTTTCGTGATTAATGCTCTGCTAATACAACTAGGAGCACCGGCACTCGCAGGAACAGCAATTTCGTTCCTGATTACAATCCTCCTTTTGTTTGTACCTCAATCAATTGTTATTGACGAACTAAGCCTAAGAAGTGCAATACACTCAAATTTTGATTTTATGAAAAATAATTCTGCAGTTATTGTTTATGTTCTTTTAGCAGGAATAACTATTCTCGCAGTTATCAATGTAATTGAATATGCTCTTGATTATCTTTTCTTTATCGGCAGATTCATAACTCCTGTTCTTGTTCTGGTCTTTGCAGTTCCATACATAGAATGCATTAAGTCAATTGCATACATGAAAAAATACGAACTAGTCAAAGCAAAACAAGCATAAGTTTTTGCAAGCGACTTACTTCCGAGGTATGCAAAATAAGTGCCATTCCGCGAATGGCCCCCAGATGTCAACTGGCTGCGGCAGTTGAGTTAAGAAAGTAAACTTTTTATTTGTTTTGGGTTTGATTAATTAAAGAACTATTTTGGAGGAATTTTTTTGGAGCTTGATAGGATAGATCACAAGATTATAGAACGTCTTCTCATTGACGGACGAATGTCATTCAGTAGCATTGCAAAGGAAATAAAACTAACTGATGTTGCAATAAAAAAGAGGTTTGAACGACTAAAAAAAAGGGGGATCATAAAAAGCATAAAGGCTTCACTTAACTTAAAGCTTCTTGGGTATGAGAATCCTATTTTTGTTCAGATAAGAAGCGAGATGTCAAAGACAAAGGACGTTCTTAAGCACCTCAAGGAACTTGATTATGTTTTAGAATTGAATGAGACTCTTGGAGAGTATAACATTCTTGTGAAGATTGTTGTGCCCAGTATTGATAATGCCTCTGATTTTGTTGAGAAACTATGTGCAATGGATGGAGTAATGGACACAAAGACTTTGGTTGTTATGAAAGAAGTAAAGAATAGCAGCAGCCTACCGGCAATGCCGCTGCAGAAGAAGATTTGATTATCTGCATAAGCTTCCAGAAACAAATGCAGAGTACGGTCTTGCGGATAATCTCCTGCTCCTGTATCCTGAGCACGCAACAAACCTTACTAATCTTGATTCAAACATTAAATCACCTCAGCAAGAACTATGTTTAGTCTTTATATAGCTCTTTTCAGACCTCATTGCCGGTGCCAACTGCTCGCCCAGTTGACATTTAGGAGCCACTTGCCGCACATTATACAATACGGTCAAGAATGAATGAGGATTCAAATGGAATCA
>CAZEVB010000005.1:12153-14480 GCA_964515835.1 uncultured archaeon
GCAGAATCAATTAGGACAACATCAAGGCCGTGTGCTTTTGCTGCTTCAATCGCATCATAAGCAACTGCTGCAGGATCAGAACCATAACTGTGTTTAACTACCCTGACATTAAGGCGCTTTGCGTGCTCCTCAAGCTGCTCTATGGAAGCCGCCCTGAAGGTATCGGAAGCAGCCAAAATCACTTTCTTACCGCGTTCTGTAAATAAGTGAGTTAGCTTTGCAATTGAAGTTGTTTTTCCTGCTCCGTTAGGCCCCAAAAAAAGGATAACATAGGGCTTCTTTTTTTCTGCTTCGTCAAAAACATTAATTGGTGGAACATCCATTACCTTTGCCAGACTCTTTTTAATTTCTTCTTTCAGAAAATCTGAAATGTCAAGATTCTTTGCTATTTCTTTTCCTGTTAACTCTTCCTTTAGATTGGAAATGATTTCCAGTGCCGTGCTTTGCTCGACATCGGATTCGAGGAGAGCTAATTCCAAATCAAATAATAATGCTTCCAGATCTTTCTCGCTGATAGTGATTGTTCTTTTTACGAGGCTGGTTAGCTTTGTTTTAAGGGAAACCTTTGCCTTGAGATCTCGCTTATCGCTCTTTTTTGTTTTGTCAAAAGAAGTTGGTTTGTGAATCTTTGGTTTTTCTTCTTGTGGTTCTTTTTCTTTTTGTTCCTGCTTTGGTTCTGGTTGTGACTCTGGTTCTTTTGATTTTATTTCCTGTTTTGTTTCTTTTTTTACTTTGGGTTTGTGTTCTGAAACAGGTTTTGGTTTTTCTTCAACCTTTTCTTTTTCGGGTTCTTTTTCTTTTTTCAACTCCTGTACAGCCTTTGATTTCTTCTCAATAGGAACTTCGGGTGGTTTAGTCTCTTCACTAACAGGAGGTTCTTCAGGAACCTTAACTGATTCCTCAGATATTTTCGCCTTTATCTTTTCTTTAAAATCAGAGATCTTTTTCTTAAGGAATTCAAACATGGTTCTTCCTTACTGGGTTTGTTTCTTTTGGTTTGCAGCAATCTTCTGGAGCACGCCTTCAAGGTTTCTGAGGTTTTGTACCGCGCTTTGTAGTGCTTTGCTTATTTCTTCGGCATCTTTTTTAATGCTGGTTTTTCTGTCTTCCAGCATTTTATTTGTTTCTGTCATGCTCTTATTTAATACAACTCCTGCAGGGAGAGTAGCAAGAAACTTTTTAGAGTCTTTTACTTCTGCTTTAGCGTATACTCCTGCTCCGAGTGCAATGAAAAGTTCTTTACCTTCATTTTCTTTTATTTCGGATAAGGATACTATTGTATTGTCGGTGTCTCTCAGCATGTTATGTATTGCAGCCATGTTGGATTCCAATTCAGCAATCTTTCTTCTTTCGTTCTCGGCCATGCCGACAACCTGATTAACACTAAGTTTAAGTTCCTGTTCGGCCAAACTAATTCACCTCTGCTTTTTTTATTTTTTCAACTATTACGTGGCGTCTCTTTATCTTATGTTCTGAACCGAAAAGGCACTTGAGTTTCTCTTCAGCCAGTTTTTCAGAGTCCGCATTAACTTTTCGTGTAAAAGGCTTAAAAACACCTTTCTCCTTGAACTTTCCCTTTACCTCATAAATCATGTCATTCACCTCTTAACCCTTCATCAATTCTCATTAATTCTGTTCCTGTTGTATAATCCCCAGCAAAAACCGCGTTACTATTGGCAATAACCCCGTTACCGACAAATATGTCGCCATAGTTTGAGGTAGTTGCCTGACCTTCAACTTTAAATGTTTTTTTGAGTAACTTAAACTCTGTTTCCTTTATTTCGGGGTTAACAATAAAACCTTTTTCTGTGACTACAAGCGATGATCCGACAAGGTCAGTGCAGGAGAATGCTTTGTGAACTAATTTTAATCCAAAAAACTTTTTTATTTCCCTGAATGTTTCCTTGTCAGCAATAGTGCTTACTATGCCGCCGTTGCTATTCAATGCCATGATATTGCCATACGCCTTGTTGCCGATTGCAAGTAATTCAATGCCTTTTGAGGAAAAGAAATCCTCTTCATCTTTGCTCAGCAAATCAGGAGCAACAAACTTTGTTCCTAATCCTGACATCAGAACACCTAAAAGAGTGCTGTCAACTATTTTTGTTTTTAGGATCTCGACATCAAAATTTTTTATTTTTGTGAATTCTGCGCTAGTTATATCTTTAGGCACTAACGCTATTTCATCAGTTATTGAGCAAAAAACCCCGATGTAGGGGCTTTGCCTGATTTTTAGTTTGTCTATCTTCATTTCTAGACCTTACTTCATTTCTGCTTTGTAAGCAATCCTTTCTCTTTCTTTCTTTTCTTTCAGAAGCTGTTTCTCG
>CAZEVB010000005.1:14580-17208 GCA_964515835.1 uncultured archaeon
CTGCTTTCTTTTCATCCAAAGCAAGCTGTTTTCCGTCTTTCAGGTAAACAAAAATTTTGTCATCTTTCTTAATAAATACTGTGTCAATTCTTCTTGGAAGTTTACTGGCATTCTTATTGAGGTACTCGTTTACTTCCATTGCAACAGAAATCTTGTCAGTGCGAGTATGTTTTTTAGCGAACCTTCTTACCTCTGCAACGAGTTTCCTCAGCCTCTTTGTTCTGGGCTGACTGAAAACAAATGCAAGAGGAATAGTGTACTCTGCTTTTTCTCCTTTCATAATCATTCACTCCTTAATCCTGTTTTAGGTTTCTTGTAACCGCTTTTCACTGTCTTGTCAGTCTCTTTCTGGACCCTGAACTGGTGACCGAAATCGGTTCTTCTCCAGTTCCTATTAGCCTTGTTGCTGTATATTCTTTTGCCTGCTTTTTGCATTATCCATACCGGAACATTTGTCAGGCCTGCTGAGATTGACTTTCTTTTAGAAATTAAGAATTCTTTAAGATCTTCTTCCTTGTTTCTGGCCATTTTACTTCCTCCTGATATTTATTTCCTTCTTAACATTCAATTTTGCCAAAATGTCTTTTAACCGAGAATCATTGAGCTTTCCATTAATCCCACCAGACTTGTAAAGATAAATTATTCCCTGAACAGTCTTAATGTAAAGTTCTTTGTTAACCAGCTTTATGTTAGCCAGTCTTGTTCTCGCATCATCTTCCAGAACGTTCCTTAACATTGCTTCGAGCTTTCCTTCTGCTTCTCTCTCAGCCTGCTCTTTCTGCATTTCTCTGAGCTGCTCTGCTCTTGCATGCCCCAAGGATTCTTGGTTAGACTCCATGGTTATTTGGCCTCCTTTTCCTGCTTTTCCACGGGTTTTTCTTTTTCCTGTGGCTTTGCTTCCTGTTTTGGCCCCTGTTTTGCTTCCGGTTTTTTCTCTGGCTTTACTTCTTGCTTTGGCTCTGCTACTTTTGCTTCTGTTTTAACTTCCTGCTTTGCTTCTTTCTTTTCTGGTTTAGCTTCCTTTACTTCAGCATTAACAGGTTTAGGTTTCTTTGCCTTTACTGCTTTGCTGTTTTTCTCGAGGAAACTCTGGCCTTTTGGAGAGACCTTTCTGCCGGTTTTTGCTTTTTCGAGTAAACCTTCTTTTTCGAGAGCCTGCATGCAAAATCTTATGACTTTGCCTGATGCCTTACGGTGATGTGATTTCTTAACACCATTTCTTTTCTTTCCGCCGTAATAACTTCTCAAAGAACCGACACCTGTTTCACCGTCTGAATAAACCCTGTAAAGGATTGATGCCATCCTGACATATATCCAGTCTCTGTTCTCAGGAGCCTTCTCTCTAGCAGGCGCAGTCTTCACGTAGTCTGACCACTCAGGCTTCTCTATCTTTGTTTTTAAGTCTTCTGCCATGTGACTAATTAAGTCGCTTGTTGGCACATCAAATACTCCCATTAAAACACCTCACTCTTTTCAGAGCTTTTTTGTTCAATTCCCTCTATTTGCCGGGAAGAACTCCTAATACAAAATTAGAAGTCCGTTATAGTTATCTATTGGAAAAGAACCTTTAAAAAGTTAGTTATTAGCGCTTTTTCAGGCATCTAACGGAATTCGCTTATTTTCTTTGGCAATGCAATGCCGTGTTCAATTGAGTGCATTACGACATCGGCAGCAGTCTTCAGGACAAGGAAAAACACGAGCACTGGAGTTAATGCAACAACAGCACCTAAAAAGATGCCTCCAAAGAGTATTGTGAGATGCATCGGGACAATCCTCACGTAGGGAAAGAAAAGCATTGTGCCAAGGTTCTGTTTCTCTTGTTTTTTTCTGTAAAAAATAAATGAAAAGAGGTGGTTAAGGAAGAAAATGAATGTTATCATGAGAATAGCGAGAAAATCATTTGCAGTTATTTGCCCAGAACTAAAAGCAGCCAAAAAGACCATATAGCCAAAGTGAAAGAAACCGTAATGAAAAAGGAAAAAGAATGAAATAGAGAGCTTTGCTCTAAAAGAGGGTTTTACTGGCTGATTATTCATGAGCAGGCCTTTCGTAGAATAGTTTTTGAGTGTAAGCATGCGCAGGAAATTAAAGATGCCTATTATTACGCTCTGACACCAATAACCCCACATTATTACATAAATGCTCCAGTTAAAGAAAACCGCGAAAATAATTGTAACTAGGTTAGATAAAATAAGCAGCTTTAACGAACCGTATTTGTCAGTTGTTTCAACCAGACTCATCTATATCACGCATTTTTCTCACGAATCCACATTCTTTGCAGATGATGATAAGCATAGAACCTTCTTTTTCCAGGGAAGAATTAGTTCCTTGGTTTAAGAAAGAACCGCACTTCTTACAGAAGCTCTTTCTTAACTCTTTAGGGATTTTTACCTTGTTTTTCGTGCCTATTTTACGAGCCAAATCAATGTAACGCCTGCTTCTTTCAGGGCACTTGGAAAACTCCTGTTCAGCCAACTCAAACAAACGGTAAATTCTCTCTAAGCCGATTTTCTGGAACCCTTTCATAGAATAAAATTACACAAGAGTGATTATTAATCTTAATCAATCAAAGGAATTAGCTATAAATACTAGTTTGCTGCTTTATTAATCGGTGATTATATGGAGAGA
>CAZEVB010000006.1:0-5186 GCA_964515835.1 uncultured archaeon
TCTCCTGACAGCAAGGTATTTGTCTCTTACCAATACGAGATACTGAGCGGCGGGGACCTAAGCACTACCAAGAAAGTACAGTGGGATTTGATTGACAAGATTGGCGGGAAACAGGATCTCATCGGGATTTCCTCTTACCCGAGGATATTCAATGCACCCTATGACCCAAACAACTTACCTAAGGATTATTACAAGGGTGTTAGCGAGGTTACTGACAAAAAGATTTTCTTTGCAGAAATCGGAGCTTACTCATCTGACAAGATTATTCCGCCCAGCACTCAGGACAACCAGGCACAGTTTATTGTTAAGTTCGCTGAATCAATCGAGGACATGAATGTTGAGGCAGTTATGTGGATAATCCTAAGGGATCTTCCTCCTTTACCTATCCTGAAAGCAGCTATACCAAGTCAGTTTTTTACTCTTGGCCTAAAGGGCCCGAATGGAGAGAACAAAGAAAGCTGGTTAACCTGGAATAAACTTAAAGAAATACCCCTGACAGAAGAATAAGTGAACTAATTTGCACAAGCAGGAACAGGAAGGTTCCATTAAGTTGTTGAATCGCTATAGACCACACAATAACCAACACAATTCGGATTCATACTGAAGGCAAAAACAATTAAATAGTAGTTTTCCTACTAAATCATGATGAAAAAAGGATTGGCTTTACTGTTTTTGCTGTGCTTTGTTCTTGGTTGCACTACGTTTAATGAAGATTTAAAAGGTTTTAAAAATTGCGGTGAAAATGAAGAATGCATCACGGCATCCCTGCAAAGCTGTGAAAAAGCATATGCTTTTGAGATTCATGAAGACGTACTAACAAAGGAAACATGGATTTTTGTCGTGTACGGGGAAGAAGAGGGAAACTGCAAGTTTGCAATAAAACTTTATAATGTTGAAGGGAAAAATGAGGAAGGAAAAATCAGAAGCGCACTCATGCCCCCTTTCCTGAAAATTAATGAAATGGAATGCGCTTTTCCAAAAGAACTTGTCAGCGAATTTGAAGAATTTGAAGGCGAAACAGCCAGGAAATATTGCACAGGACCAATGTTTTCGCTTATGGATAAATTCGAGGAAAACCCTGATTTATTTAAAGATAATCCTTTTTCAGCAATGGGAACCCCAAGCAATTAGCTGCAAACTCAAATATTACAAAGGACAAAAAAGAATCTTATTTGCAGCTACATTTCGGCAAGAAAACCAAGTAAACGCAATTGGGTTTTTGCGTGAGGAATCAAACCTGATAGTCTTCCGCCGGTTGAAACCTTTCCCTTGAGAAGTGCTTTTTGGAGTTCATCACTTGAGTCTGTATCATAATCAGCCCACGCCATGCCAAGTTCCTCTGGAAAGTGACCATCACTACCCGCTGAAAAACCCAAGTGATTTTCCCTTGCAAATGCCTCTGCTTTCTTGTTAAAACTTTTAAGGTAACAACGTGAGTTAAATACCTCTGCTAAATCAGCCTTGTGTTTTATTTCATCAAGACATTTACACTTTCCCCTAAAAACATCAAAAGGATGTGCAATAACAGAAACCGCGCCCTGCGAGTTAATCTCATCAAGAACCTCCAGATAATTAGTACTCTTTATTTCTTCTGTAAGGAAGAGACTTATGATATGTGCAGCGTGTTTTCCTTTATCGTCAACAGCACTGACTTCCTGCCCGAAAATAATTGGCACATTGTACTTGCGGTTTAGTCCTTTTAGTTCGTGCCACGCCATCGTGGAATCATGATCAGTAATTGCAAAGCCGAAGTTTTTCTTCTGCGCTACCTTTAACATTGTCTCCGGTTTAGTAAAAGCATCAGGAGAATAAACAGAATGGGTATGCAGGTCAAACTTCATAGTATCACATAAGATTTAGGACTATTTAGTTATTTCCTCTACTCTTGGTTCCTGCCAGGCACTCTCAATTATTTCTTTTGGAGAGATAACAAGAACAGTTTTTTCGTCAGATGCCAAGCAAGCCACCTTATCAAGACGCATAACTGATTTGTCAACAAATAGTTCTATCCCATAAACAGAAATTGGAGGAATAGCCCCCTTGGAATAACCGGTAATTTCCTCTGTTTCATCTTCCTCTATTTCCATTGCTTGTTCACAATCCTGTAGGGCGCAAAGTTTCTCAAGGTCTGCTTTCTTGTATGCAGGCAGAACCGCCAAAAAATACTGGTTGTCAGAACCGTTATAAAGAATGACTTTTATTACATTTTCTTCAGGGACCTCTGCAAGAGAAGCTACCTTTGTTTTGCCGTGAACTTCGTGTTCTGCAAAAACAAGTTTAGCTTCGAGTTTGTTTGCCTGTATGAAATCATCCAGCATAAAATTTAATTATTCAGCAAGAATTAAAAAAGAAACAGATTGGAAATAAAAAAGGAAAAAGAGGGCTTATAAGCCCGCTTCTTTCTTGAGTTCTTCAGTTTTATTAGTTTTTTCCCAGGTGAATTCAGGCAAATCTCTGCCGAAATGACCATAAGAGGCAGTCTTAGTGAATATCGGTTTCCTCAGGTCAAGATTCTTTATTATATCTGCTGGTTTGAAACTGAAAACCTTTTTCACAATCTCCTCTATTTTTTCATCAGGAAGTTTTCCTGTGCCGAAAGTATTTACATAAACCGAGACAGGATCTGAAACGCCTATCGCGTAAGCAACCTGAAGTTCGCACTTTTCAGCCAACCCTGCAGCAACAATATTCTTTGAAACATATCTTGCAAAGTAAGCTGCTGAACGGTCAACCTTTGAAGGGTCTTTTCCTGAAAAAGCTCCTCCCCCATGCGCACCATGTCCGCCGTAGGTATCTACAATGATTTTTCTTCCAGTCAAGCCGGCATCACCAACTGGTCCGCCGATAACAAACTTGCCTGTCGGATTCACAAGGAACTTTGTGTTCTCATCAATCCATTCACTGCAGACAGGCTTTATTATTTTTTCAATGACATCATTTTTTATTGTTTCATAATCTATGTCATCATGCTGTGTGCTAATGAGTATTGTGTCTGCCCTTTTTGGTTTGCCGTCTTCATATTCTATAGTAACCTGGCTTTTGCCGTCAGGCCTTATCCAGTCTATTTCCTTCTTTTTTCTTGCTTCTGCAAGACGCAAAGTCAGTTTATGTGCAAGCATTATTGACAGAGGCATTAGTTCAGGAGTCTCGTTTGTTGCATAACCAAACATCATACCCTGATCCCCTGCACCCTGTTCCTTGTGAAGGCCTTCACCGTCAGTGACACCCTGCGAGATGTCTGAAGACTGTTCTGAAAGTGAAATGAGCACCGAGCAGGCATCTGCATCAAAACCATATTTTGGATCATCATAGCCGATAACTCTTATTGTTTCTCTCACTACTTTCTGGATGTCAACATATGTTTTTGTTGTCACTTCCCCAAAAACAAGAATGAGTCCTGTTTTGGTTGCAGTTTCAACAGCAACCCTTGAATTTGGATCACCTTTTATCATTGCATCGAGAATTGCGTCACTTATCTGGTCGCACATCTTGTCAGGATGTCCTTCAGTAACTGACTCTGAACTGAAATAATATTTTCTTCCCATGAATATCACTCCCTTGGTTAAATATTAAATTGGCTATTAAGAAAAATCGGCCAACCATTAATAAATAATCTTCTGAAAAGATTATTCCTATCGGAATAAAGATATTTTCAGAAATGTACTACATTTTCCGCTGCTTTTTTACAGTCTGTAAAGGATATCTGAGGGATTTTTCCGCAGAACGCAATCTTTTTTCCTTTTACTGCAACTGCACCTGAAACCTGTCCGTTAACAATGGAACTTAGTTTATCCAAATCAGCGATTTTCCTGACTGAGTTGCAAATTCTTGTCGCAAAGCAATCTGCAACTGCACCCTTATTTGAAAGCACTGTTGCAAGACTGCATTTCCCAAAACTCAGTGAATGCCCCATCAAAGAGGATGATGAGCAAACTGCAACAGGAGTATCTTCAGGAACAAATACAAACGAAGGATGCTTTTTTCCGAATGAACTTCCGCAGTAAAGAGAAACAGTAAATGGTTTGTCGGCAACTGCATAAATATCACCGCCGTTGTTGACTATGCAGAAACCAGAGGATTTACTCATTTTTCTGCATGCCTTTTCAGCTATTGCACCGGCAACACCTGCCATTGGCCCAACCCCTGAAAGGACAGATGCCTCATGCATTTCCTTGACAACCTGCGGAGAATTTTCAGGAATCTGTGCAAGGGGTTTTAATGAAGAAAGAAATTCTGGGCAGTGAACAATAAACTTTTCTATTGCGGTTCTTTGTTTTATTATTTCGCACTCTGCCTGTTTAACTGACTTATCTGAATCTGCATACACCAGGAATTTTGAGTCCTTGTAACTAAAGACAGACCGGATTTTTTCCATTAAACTCTCACTGAAATAACCTTGAATGGACAGGCATTGACACAAAGTTCGCAGGCAATACATTTTTCTTTTACAAAACTTACCTTGTGTGTTTTTTTATCAAATGCAAGCGCACCTACAGGGCATACAGAAACGCAGGCAGAACAATGAGTACATAAAGAGTCGTCCAAGAATATTTCCTTTGAAAGCGGTTCGCAGGAAATATTTTTCTTTTTAAGAAAATCAATTGCGTTGTCAAAATCAACTACAGAACCTTCAATTTCCAGTCCGAGTTCGCCACCTTCATTAGGTTTTATTTTTGCCTTAAAAATATTCACAATAAGATTGAACTCTTTTATTAGGGTGTACACAACATGCTCAGTTACTGCATCCTTTTGGAACCTGAGAAGCAGTTTCTTCTTTTTTGTTTTTTGTTTTTTATCCAAGCAAATCACTTTTTTAGTTAATCTTTTGTTTTTATGTCGAGAGGCGTCGAAGAATTGTTTCCATTAAGACGTTTCACTGGTTCAGTTAAAGTAAAATCCCCTTTTTTGATTTCCCTGCCGAGAAGTCCTGCAAGTTCAAGTGCTTTATTATAAGAGCTCATGCAGGAGGTTCTTACTTTTTTTCCATTTACTTCGATTTCTCCCGAAAAAAGCTCTTCATAACTTGGCATTGAAAGCACGCTGTTTTTTCTTTCACCATAATCCTTGCTATAGTCAACAACAGGAGCAAGGATGTCAGAATTTTTTACTGCTGTACGACGCGCGATATCCTCATTAAGAACAGGAATTGGTATGGCAACACCCAATGCAAGGCTGACCCCATAACC
>CAZEVB010000006.1:5286-12819 GCA_964515835.1 uncultured archaeon
GTAGTACTGAAATGAGCATTTGTCTGGTTAGGCAGAAGTTTCCCCATGTAAGTGTATATTGTTCTGTTTGAACAGTTTATTGCGACATTGTAATTCTGGTAGCAATTGCGCGGGTTAAGCAGGTATGCATCATTAAAGTCATCAAGAGTCAGCTGTGTTTCTAGTTCCTTTCGCGGATAACAGTCAGTCCCATAAGAAAGCGCCCTAAGCGTGACTTCCTTCCCCTTCACGAGATCCTCAATCACGTGGCCTCCGCCATAACTGAAAGCAGAAGGCTGCGAATTATCCGGAATATAACCTTCCCTAATTTCAGTGGCACCGAGATAAAAGTCAACAGCGGCAATTCCAGTATATGCAGGAACATCATTAAGCCATACTTTCTGCATCTTTATTTTTGGTTTTGTGTGCCCAGGATTAAGCATGAGACCGCTGCTGCACATCGGACCGAAAGTAGCGGTAGTGACAACATCCACTTCCCCTGCAGCGACTTCAACACCATTCTCATCAACAAGGGCAATCATTTCCTCGGCATCCACAACAACAGCATTACCGTCCTTTATCCTGCGGTTTATCTCGCTGTAAGTTTTTGTTTTTTTGGGCATACTATCCTATACGCGGGATTAGTTAATAATAATTTTTGAAAGAATTATTCCGTTAAGAATAAAAGCATATATAAGAGATATATATTATGCTTCCCGACCTGCAGGAAATAAAAAAGAAGAGAAGGCTCTTTGGAATGACCCAGACAGATTTGTCAAGAACATGCGGAATTTCACAGTCACTCATTGCAAAGATAGAATCAGGAAAACTTATCCCTGCTTATGACAAGGCAAAAAAGATATTTGACATGCTGGAAAGCATGCACAATGAAAGCAGCCTGAAAGCAAAGGACATAATGAACAAGAATGTTCTCTATGCTGATGAGGATGACAGGATAACCTCGCTGGTGAAGAAGATGTCAAAGAACGGGATTTCCCAAATGCCTGTAATAGAGAAAGAGGCAAATTTAGGCACTGTTTCAGAAAGAGTTATTCTTGAGGCAATAAAAGAAGGAAAAAACTTTTCCCTGTTAAAGGCAAAGGAGGTTATGGAAGAAGCTGTTCCATCAGTCAACCGCGAGAGCCCATTAGAACTTATTTCATCATTGTTGGAATATTCTCCCGCAGTACTTGTTAAAAAGAAGGGAAAGATTGAAGGAATCATCACAAAAGCAGATTTACTCAAGGCAGCTGTCAAAAGGCGCTGACTCAGAAAATCAATAGCTTTATATACAATTTCGTGACAAAATTGTTACTGAGGAGTAGTAACAAATTAACGGAACAAGGTGATTGATTGGGGTTTGGTTATTTGCGTAAGATTTTGCTTATAGCATTAGTATTTGTTTTTATTGCGAGCTTTTCTGTCAGCGCAGCTGCTGAGAGACTTATTTTTGATGAAGAAGTTTTCATATGCTTTGACGAGCACGGCAACGAAAACAGGGACTGCAGAGGCAATTACAGCATAGAATGGGACAATGAAATCAACAGCAGGATTGTATTTGAAAGCTATTTTGTGGATGACGACGGTGAAGTAAACCTCGTTAACTCAAGAGGAAGCACTTACAATGTCTTCAGGGAATATGACGGCATCAATAATCCTGTGCATGACCCAAGCCATAGCGTGTACATCGGAAAGAACCTGACAAGCTATATGACTAACGGCACAAACATGCTTGAAGGATACGCAAAAGACCTCGGAAGGATAGTCAGTTATGTCGGAGGAAGAATAAAGATTTACGCTTACGACCAGCCAGCAAACACCCCTCCAAGAATAAGTGGTTTGCCGGACTTTAGGTATGAAAAAGATTCAGGGCCAAAACATCACATAGTAGATTTAAGGGATTATTCTTATGATGCGGAAACCTGTGATAACGACCTGCAGTTCAGCATTATTTCACAAAACACATCCGCAATTAACTGTTACATTGATGACAGTTATTATGTTAGCTGTTATAACCCCGAAAGAGAAGGAACATCCTACATTAAAGTAAGGGTTTATGATGAAGAAAGAGAGTATGCTGAAGACACATTCTCAATAAGAGTCAATGATATTAGCCCGCCTAACACAAGACCGGTTATCTTCGGCATTCCTAACGAGGAAATTGACCTTGACAGCGGACCATTGTACAACTTAGTTGACCTAAGAGATTATGCTTACGACCTTGAAACACCAGACAGCGAACTTGAGTTTGAAATTATTTCACAAAACAGTTCAATTATCTATTGCGCAGTAACCAATGGATACATTAACTGCCGCGCACCAAGAAGCGAAGGCACATCAACAATCAGAGTCAGGGTTTATGATGAAGAAAGGGCATACGACGATGACTACTTTAATATTACTGTTTCAGATAACTCAAACACAGGCCCGGAAATTGAGGAACTACCTAACCAGACAATAAATAAAGACAGCGGGTCACAGCACGAGATATTTGACTTAAGGGATTATGCGGAAGATAACGAAACAACAGAAAATGACTTAAGATTTGATGTGATTGAGGAATCAAATGAAGAGATAATACATTGTTATATAGAAGATAACTATTACCTGAGTTGTTATGCTCCTGAGGAAACAGGAACATCGGATGTAACCATACGAGTATATGACGAGGAAGATGCTTATGACGAGGATACTTTCAGGATAACAGTTAACGAAAGTCCTCCTGAAAATCGTGCGCCAGATTTTTATGAAATTTATTATTATGAGTATATCGAAGAGAACTCTGATTATTCTGAAAGATTGATAGATCTCTGGACAGAAGTATATGACGCAGAAGATGATGATGACGAACTTTATTTCTTTGTTGAGAACCAGTCAGACGAAGACCTGATAGACTGTAGAATTGAAGACAACCGCTGGTTTGAGTGTTATGCTCCTGAAAATAATGAGACAGGAATGAACTCTGTTGTAGTTGTAGCAAGAGACACACAAGGAGCGGAAGGGGCAACTACAGTAGTTGTGAAAGTAGAGGAAGCATCATATACAACCTGCGGAGAAATCGATTTAGATAGTTACAGGATAGAGTTAGATGAGAGTACAACAGAATACCATACTTTCACGCTCTCAAACGACAGCAGCAGGGACTTTGATATTGAAAGCATTTATGCTTATGACAACAGCAGTTATTTTAGTTTGTATGAGGAATATTATCCATCATACGTTGATTCGTATGACTCAGAGGACATTGAAATAAAAGTAAGGGCTTACTCTGTTTCATCAAACAAGACAAGCGAAGGCCACCTTAGAGTCAGAGGAGAATTCAGTAACGGAGACTCTTGCGAGGAAATCTTTGACTTCGACGTAAAAGTATTTGACGATGATGACAATGACGAACCTGGTTGTTCAGATATAGAGATAGACATTGATGACCTGCATATTGATGAGGATGACTCAGAAGAGTTTACTTTCTATGTGAAAAATAACTCCGACGAGACATTCTATATTGATTCCAGTTACCCTAAATTTGATGAAGATAGCAGAGATTTCAGGATAACCCTCACAGATGATGAAAGAACTTTATCCAGAGGCGAAAGAGGAAAGTTCAAGATGAGGATTAACTCGGATTCTGTCAGCGAGAACGAAACCGAAAAAGTAAAAGTATACTTGAAGGGCGAATTCAGCGGCGGTAATGACTGCTCTAACATCTATGAGTACTTTGATGTAACTGTAAGAGACGAAGACGATTATGACGACCCGGAATGCGGAGACGTAGACATACAGGTTTATGACATTACTGTTGATGAAGATGAAACAGAATACCAGAAGTTCTATATTAAGAACAACTCCGACAGCACATTCCATGTCGAAAGCATTTACCCAAGCGAAAGCAGTTCTTATTTCAGCATAACCAAGACATCATCCCCTTCACAGGTTTATTCCGGTGACAAGGAGAGTTTCGAATTAAAAATAAAGTCTAATACAGTCAGCTCAAGCAAGACTGGTGAAGTAAAGGTAACCCTGAAAGGCTATTTCAGCGGCGGACCTTACTGCAGGAGTTCGGGAATCAAGGAATACTTTGACATCAAGGTCAGGGACGAGGCTGATGATGACCCTGAGCCGCCGGTTGAAGGAGAACTGAAATTAAGGTTAAGCAGTCCTGCAATTACAATGAAAGATGTCAGGGAGAAAGAAATAAGTCTGAGGATTGAAAATGATTCAAATGACGATTTTTGTGTTGACTTAGAAGCAGTTCCAAGCAGCAGTTATGTGACTGCTGAACTGGAAAGAGACGAAGTCTGTGTGGATGAAGGAGAATCAAAAACAATCTTTGTGAAGATAAAGGCAGAGAAAGCAGGCGACTATACTATTAAGATAAAGGGAAGTTATGAAAACGAAGAAGAGACTGCAGTAATCGCACTTAAGGTAGAAGACGAGACAGAAGGAGAACCTGTTGTAACAATTTTAAGTTATCCTGCAGAAATAAAAATCGGTGAAGAAACAAGAAAAGAGATTGAGGTTGTTGTTGAGAACAACTCTAACCTAGATCTTGTTGATGCGACAATTGAGTTTGTTAATCTGCCTGACGGAATAAAGATTAATTATGCGCACAGGAAAGATGTTCCTGCAAACAGCACAGAGACAATAAAGGCAGAACTGGAGAATGAGTCTGCTGAAGCCGGAGATTATGGCCTGTTCATAAAGGTCTCTTACACAGGAGGAAGCCTGTCAAAGACTTCAGAGTTAACTATCGAGGAAGTTGAAGAGTCAGTAAGCCCGCCAACAGGTTTCCTTACTTTAGGCAGTATGGCAAGCCCAATCACAATAGCGCTGTTGTTCATGATTGTGGTACTGTTAGCTGTTCTTGTGTTAGTGCGTTACTATAACAGTAAATAAGATAGTAAAAAGACTAATTGTGCTAAAGCCCCTATTTAGATGAAGCCGAATAGCTTTGCTATAAAGAACAGGTACAGGGACACAAATATCCATCCTTCCCACTTGGAAACCTCTTTATCCTGTGTAGAGAAGAAATAAAGAAGTGTGGCACCAAGCATAACAGGAATACCAAGACTTAACATTGCACTGTCAACTACAAGACTCCCGAAGAGTCCTGCAACACCCATTACTGCGAAAGTATTGAAGATATTTGAGCCAAGAACATTCGCTATTGCTATCTCGGGCTTTTTCTTCATTACTGCAGTAAAGGAAACAGTTAGTTCAGGCAGCGAAGTACCGAAAGCAACTACTGAAGCTGCAATTACTGAGGTAGTTATGCCAAGCAGTGTAGAGATTTCTACTACTGAAACAACAGTGTAGTTTGCACCCAAATAAAGTCCTACTATCGCAAGAATCATGATTAATGGATCTTTAAGTGAAATTCCTTTTTCCATCCCCATTACTTCAGCTATCTCCCCGTCCTTTTCTCCAGGAGGTGCAGTCGATTTCATTGAGACAGTGTAACCAAGATAAACCAGGAAACCAAATATACAGAAGAGAGCTTCACCAAAATCAAAGACCCCGTCCATGACAGTTAAATATAACAGAACTGCTGATGCAGCTAAAAGAGGCAGGTCAACTTTTACTATATCCCATTCTATTCTTAGTTGTTTATTGAGTATGGCAGCTACACCCAGAACAAGAAGGATGTTTGCAATGTTTGAGCCGATAACGTTTCCTGCAACCATTTCCGGGCTTCCTGAAAGAACAGCAACAATTGATGCAGCCAGTTCAGGCAGGGAAGTTCCTGCAGCAACAATAGTAACCCCTATTATGAATGGAGGTATTCCCAGAAAGACACCTATTCTTTCAGCAGCTTCAAGAAAGAATTCCGCACTTTTTATGAGCACTGCAAGACTCGCAGCCAATACAAAGAACCAAAAAAATCCATCTATCATTCTCTTATATAATGTATTTTGGGTTTAAATAGGTTTGCGGAATGCAGACAGAGTATTTCAGACCTTTAAAAAGGATTTGCAAAGCGAAAGCTTTATAAACATCTTTTACTACTAATTAGTTATAACATCTTATTAGAGTTAATAAGTTAATCTGGTGAAGGAATGAAAAAACATCTCATGGCACTGGTCTTTTCGATCTTCCTGCTCAGCGTAGCTTATGCTGGAAGCATAGAAGTAATTGGCTTTCCTAACCACCTTGCGTTACATGATGTACCGGAAGTTTTAGAGTTTACAGTAAAGAATAATTCTTCGTATACTGTCCCTATTGAAGTTGTTGTAGCGCTTCCTTCAGAATATGAAATAACAAGGGGAAGCGATTTTGTTGATGCTGAAAGTACTGTTGATTTCTCCATAAAGATAATGCCTAAAGAGAACCTCAAAGGCAGTTTCTATAAGGGATTAATTATAGTAAAAGCAGGCAGAGAAGAAGTAAAGAAAAACATTGATATCACATTCGCGGATGTAACCGCAGAGGCTGTTGAGATAACTCTTGATTATGAAGAAGAGGAAGAAAAGATTGTTGTTAACGGTGAAATTGATAACAAGTCAGTGAAAGAAAGAGTCATTACACTTAAAGAGAATAACCTGCCGGAAAACTGGACTGTCAGCTTTGAAGACATAACAGTCGGAGCAGAAAGCAGAAAGGATTTCTCGTTTGAAATAAAACCAGGGTCTGATTTTGAGGGCGAAGGAATATTCACTTTCGAGTTTGACGGAGTAGAAATTAACGAAACAATTGACCTTAATTATCATTCAACTGCCGATAACTTTGGTTTTGCGGGATTCCTTGTTGTCGGAGGAATGCAGGCATTCGGCGGACTGGAATTAGTTATTGATGTTGTTTTGGCAATAGTCGCAGCTCTTTTGTTAGTTGCATTCATATCAAGGTTAGTAAAGAGATACAGCAACGGCAGGGTACATGCAAGTATGCCTGCTGCAGAAACAGTACAGAAAGTACAGGAGAAACCAAGAGTAACAGCACCTAAAGAAACACATGTGAAAATAGAACCAAAGAAAACAAAGGCAGAGAAGCCAAGAGCAGATTTAGAGGAACTTAAAAACAAAATAATAGAAAACGGAGGGAGATTATGAAAACCAGGAGCTTACTAGTAATCGCACTTTTAGTTATATTCAGTGTATTCAGTTACGCAAACGCACTGAACATCACATTTGATTATGATACAGTTTACATGCAGACAAACAGCAATGCAAGTGTCATTGCACAGGTAGAGAATGTTTCAGATGACAAAGTATGCTTTGACGTTTATTCTTACATAGACACAGACGAAATAAAGATGATTCCTGCAATAAAAGACCTCTGTTTGAACAGTAACGAAAGAACAGAATTCAGTATTGCATTCATCAGCGATGAAGATGCAGATTACGGTACATATACCGCAGAATTGGAACTTGTTTACGACGACACATCATTAAGCAGGGAAATCACTCTTGAACTAGAGGAAATAGACACAATAGAACTTGGGATACCAGAAATGGTCACTTTCTATAATGAGGGTTACACAAAAGAGATTCCTATAGATGTAATAAACAGGAGCGACGAAACACAGACAATCACTCTGACTGCTGACTCAATGCTCTTTGT
>CAZEVB010000006.1:12919-14365 GCA_964515835.1 uncultured archaeon
TTGATAAGGGAGAAGAGGAAAGAATTTATGCTTACATAAAGAATCTCAAGGACGAAGAGATTACAGTAAAGGTAAGTTTTATCGGAGACCTTCCTAACAACCACGCGCACGAGATAACAATAGCTGCAAACGACACAGAAAGCGTAAAGATAGAGTTAAGTGCAAGGGAAAATGAGGCAGGAGGTCTTCACAAGTTCAAGTTCTATGCATGGACCAGCAATCAGGAAGAAACAAAGACAGTCAGGGTTTATGTCGATGAAGAACACGAGCTCTTAATAGAAGTGCTTAACGAAGTAAGCATCTTTGCATGCGACCTGGCTAACGGCACTTTTGAGATAAAAATAACAAACACAGGAGACTACAATGAAAGTATTTCTCTTGATACAAGAGGACTGCCTTCAGGAATAACAGCAGTATTCTCAGATGACGAATTTGATCTGAATGCAGGCAAGTCAACAATAGTTTATTTATCAGTTCACGCATCCTACGGTGTTTCGCTCGGAGAAAAGAGTTTCTATGTTGAAGCAGATGCAGGAAGCGAAGACTATGATAAAAAATTAGAATTCGAGGTACTAGAAGCCCCTGAAGCAGAAGAAAAAATAAGGGGAGTGCTTCAGATTGTTAGCTATCCGCAGGACCTTAAGATAACAAGCGGAGAAGAAACAGAAGTAGAAGTAATGCTCTACAATGACTCTGATGAAGAAATAACTGTTGTTGAAACAACCTCAGTTGATGCTCCGAATGCAATTTACATGTTCTTTCCGCAGACAAATGTTCCTGCAAAAGAAACAGTAACAGTAAAGGGAAAACTGGTTGCAGGAAGCAGTGTTGATGCAGGAAACTACAGTTTCAGACTTGTTTCATACTCAAAAGACTACATTGACGAGAAAATTGTGTCAGTGGAAGTTGAAAGTTCTAACGATAGCGATGATGGCGACGACGGCAATGACGACGAAGAAAACGGGTTCTTTGCAGGACTTATCACACTGGGCGCTTTCATTCCGGGAATAGGCGGCGGTGTAAGCATTTTAATACTTGCCGTAGTCATAATATATGTAGGATATTTACTACTCAGAAGAGACAAAATAGAAGAAAACAACAAATGGATGCTTTACAAAAAGCAGGGGTTTTGAGGTGCATAACATGGACAAAAGATTTATAATGGCAGGACTTGCCATAATACTGCTCGCGACTTTCGCTAGAGCAGTTGAAATAAACGGAGGCTGTCATTTCGAGGAACACCAGTGTGACCTTGGAAAGACTGCCTTAGAAGTATGTAATGACACTGGAAACGCAGTAACTTATCTTGTTGACACTTCAGGTGCAAAAGCAGCATGGTTAAACCCAGTACCCCAAGAATTCACTCTAAACGCCGGTGAATGCAGAGACGTAACAATCTTTATGTCCTCAGAATGTTACGCAGACCCAGCAACCTACTTTTCTGAC
>CAZEVB010000006.1:14465-17151 GCA_964515835.1 uncultured archaeon
ATTCACATACTCTGATGACGCAGTATTTGTTCTGTCACAGGGACAGGAAATAGAACTAGTTACAGAAGAGAATTACAGCACATGCAGGGAAGAAGAAACAACTTACGTTCTGACTGTAAAGAACAACGGTAAGTTAGCAGATAACATAACCCTTGAATTAGATGCACCAGCATTCGTGACAATGAACAAGAGTTCTCTGAGCCTCGAAGCAGGTGAAGAGGAAGAAATAGAAGTCGCTGTTGCCAGAAACACTGAAGAAACAGGAGCATACACAGTAAAGATAAATGCTGAGTCACAGTATGACTACGAAACATTCGCAGAATTCGAAGTTGATTTAGCAGACTGTTACAGTATGGAAATTGCTAGAGTAGAAGGCTATGCCTCGGTTTGTTCAGTCGATAACCCGGAATATGTTTTCGAAATAACTAACACAGGTAGCAAAGTGCTCGACTTAGACTTAGGGATAAGCGGAGTAGATGCAGAATTAGATGTTTCAGAGATTAGTCTCGAAGCAGGAGAAACAGGAACAATCAGGGCAACACTTGATGTTTCAAAAATAACCTCAGAAATAGAAGAAAAGACATTCACAATAACTGCTGAATCAGAATTTGAAGAAGCAAGTGAAGAGTTAACAATCGAGGTACAGAAATGCTACGATGTTGTAATCAGCATGCCTGAGTTAAAGATCTGCAGAGGAATTACAAATACAGCAGAAATCCTGATAAGGAACTACGGTACAAAAGACCAGATTGTTGATCTTACAGTAACTCCTGAATGGGCAGTACTCGAGAACAGCATTACCTTAGCGAGTGGAGAATCAAAGAAAATAAAGCTCATAATGGATGTGCCAATAGACACAATCGAAGAGAACGTAGAGTTAGAAGCTGTTTACAGCGGAATAACTCTCAGCGAATCAACAAAACTAAATTATGGTTCACAGAGCTACTGCTTCGGGATAGAACTTGGAGTAAAGCAGAAAGAACTCGAGGCAGCAAAATGTATTGGCAAAACCCAGGAATTTGAGTTAAGCAACCTTGGTGTAACAGAACAGGAAATAAAGTTAACATCAAACGTTGACTGGGTATACTTCGAGAAAGAACTAATCACACTAGAAGAAGGTCAGAGTGAAACCGGTTACTTTGTAATGATTCCTCCGATAGACATTGCAAAGGGAGTATACGAAATAAAGATAATCGCAAAAAGCGAGTACGAAACAATTGCTTTCGATGAGATAAAATTAAATGTTTTCGGACAGGAATTCGGAGAACAACCAATAGACGTTGACGTACACGACCTTAACGTAACAAAACTCATTGAAAACATTTCTGTTGATGTTGAATTCAGATTCTATTTGCTCAACGACAGCAACAGGACAGCAAAAGTCTATGCAATAACAAGCCCTGACTTTGAATCAGTGTTTGTTCCCGAAGCAGAGACAGTTAAGAAAATGGAAACAATTTCTGTAAAGGCATACTTAGACTTGCCTGAAAACTACGACCAGAACTTTGTTATCATGAGCATCGACGTTAATACAGACGAAGGTGTGATAAGGAAGACACTCAGGTTCAAGTTAGAAGAAGGAACCGGCGAAGATAGCGACGAAGGCAACGAAGAAATAGACGCCGGAGTTGTTACCTTAGGAAGCGGTCTCCTGACCTTAGAAAACATGGCTAATCTTGGCTTAATCGTTCTGATAGCAGTTGTTGCCGCACTCATAGTGTACGCAATAGTTGCAAAACCAAAGCCGAAGAAGAAAGCCAAAAAGAAAAAGAAGACCAAGAAATAGGTCTTCTGACTTTCTATTTTTTCTTATTTCTAATTAGTTTAATTACTTTTTCTTTATCAGACCAGCGAATGATTTAGCAAGAGGTTCACTTCTAATGAAGACCCCCCTCTCCTGACTATCCTCTGTATTAGAGTCAGTCAGAAACAGGAAAAGACCACTCTTACCTATCAGAATACTCCTAGGTAAGGAAGAATCGGCAATAAATGATGCTTTTACCTGCTTTTCTTTTAGCTTTGCCCCTAAGTCGCTTTTCTTTCGCTCAATCCCCTCGCCCGTGCTCAAGAAGGTGACTTTTTTCTCTTTCTGGGCCTCTAAAAGGAGTTTAGAATAAATATTGTTCCTGTTATGAACAACAAAAGAATCTGTCTTGCTAATAGAATCGTTTTTACTGTAATCGAACTGTTTCTCAACAAACTTCCTGATCGAATCAAGTTCATTCAGCTGACTGGAAAAAGACTTCTTTTTATGTTCAGAGAAATTTGAGAAAGCCTCAGCAGGCTGCATAGGAGCATAAACCAAAGGCCTCGAAGTTTTCTTGACTACAAAGCCCTTTGCCTGGAGATTGGCGAGAACATCATAAATCCTTGCCCTAGGAATAGCCGCTGCACCAGCTAACTCCGAAACCTTTACAGGCCCCATCTTCAAGAGATTCAGATAAGACCTCGCCTCATAATCATTGAGACCTGCTTTCCTGATTTCATCAACAAACTTCTTCAAGATCAATCACTAACCATACAAGTGTAAATAGCTATATATAAGTTTTGCCTCTTCCCCCGAACACACATAACAGGGCAACCAAAACCAGAAAGATATTTAAAGAATAAGGAGTCATATTATATTGCGTATTGGGAGTTGGGGAGGTAAGCTACACCGTATAACGGTTCCCTGGCTTGCTTCTCC
>CAZEVB010000007.1:0-1479 GCA_964515835.1 uncultured archaeon
CGAAAGAAAGAATCTTTGAAGCTGTTACGAATGTTCCTTTTTGTTTCTTTGCAATTTTATTAAGCTGCCACATGTTTATTGGTTTCTTATGTCTTGCAGGTTTATTTATTTCTTCTGCAAGTGATTTCCATATCTTTTTCTTGCTCTCTTTTGCTTTCTTCTCAAGAGCCACTGCCAGTTTTCTTCTGCTTTCTTTTGTTGGTCCTGTTCTTTTCATTTTTTCACCGTTTTTTGTGGCTGTATGCAGGGAGGAGGATTCGAACCCCCGAAGGCACTAAGCCACAGGATTTCTCATTTCAAGATTAAAATCTTAAGTCCTGCCCCTTTGGCCGCTCGGGAACCCCTGCGTATAGCCATTATGGGATTATAACTTTTTAACCTCTTTCTTTAATTCTGAAAGTTTTTCTGAGATGATGTCTGCTGCTTTTTCAAGTGCTTTCTGCGGTTCCATTGCACCGTTGCTTTCAACTAAAAGCACGTATTTTCCGCTTCTGTTTGTTTTCTTGTCATAGCTTGCATATGCATCTTCATACTCGCTCTTGTAAGGCTCTTTTATCGCAATTCTTCCTTTAGTATTGTCAATTAAGTCTTCTGGTCCTTTATTGCCTTTCACGTCAGGCAATTCGTGGTAACTCACAAGTGCAGGCTGCCACTTGATATGTTCTTTTCCTGTGCCTACAATTGCTTCTCCTTCAAGCTTCAGTTTTTGGTTTTTCTTTAGTTCAACTAAAGGTATTTTTTTATCAGCAATATCAACACCACTGTTCTTTATTTTGAGGTCTGCCGAGTAAACCCTGCAAGGACCTTCTTTGTCAAGAGTGAACTTTACTTTGTCTCCTTCCTTTGATTTACTTATTTCTGCTTTAAGTGGAATTAAACCAAGTCTGAGTGCAAGGAACTCATCAAATATCACTGAGTGGTTCTCGTATATCATTACATCTTCTATTGCCAGGCTAGGAACAGCATTCATTACTGTTCTCCTGATTGCATTCAGGAAGGAGGGTTCTACGTCTTCTACCAAGACTTTGAGTTCGTTTCCTTTTCCAGATATTTTTTTAATTTCCATAAAAACAACTCCTACCAACAGTTTTAAGACTTCTTGCTCCTGTGTCTCTTTTTTCTCCTGCAACCATCATGTGGTGACGGTGTAACATTCTCAATGTTTTCTATAATCATACCATTTCTTGTGAGTGACATTATTGCTGCTTCGGCTCCCTGGCCTGCTGTCTTTGGCTTGATACCGCCCTGTCCCCTAACTTTTACGCTGACATGTGTTATGCCTCTGTCTCTTGCTTTCTGTGAAATTGATTCAGCTGCTTTCATTGCCGCATAAGGAGAGCCCTCTTTGTGCTGTGCTTTAACCATTCCGCCGCCGCTGCTCTTTGCTATTGCTTCAGCACCTGTTTTGTCAGTAAGTAAAAGAATAGTGTTATTTCTTGATGCGTAAATGTGAATTATTCCTTTCTTTTCAGCCATAAT
>CAZEVB010000007.1:1579-15596 GCA_964515835.1 uncultured archaeon
TAGTGTTATTTCTTGATGCGTAAATGTGAATTATTCCTTTCTTTTCAGCCATAATCATTCCTCCGTTTTAGCCTCTTCTTTTTTCTCTTCAGTTTTTGCTTCTGTTGCTTCAGCTTTCTCTTCTTTCTGCCCAGCTTTTTCTTTTACTGTTTTTGTTTTATTTTCGGCAGCTAGCTGTGGTGTTTCTACTTTCTTTTCAACACGCTCTTCCTTTTTTTCCTGAAAAGCTTCTTCTTTGACTACTACTGCTTTTGCAGGGTCTTCTTTCTTCGGAGGCTCTAAAATTATTTTCTTCCCAAAATAATTTAGTTTGGTTTCTTCATCTTTTCTGACAAGATAACCAGGAACATCTAATTTGTTTCCTGCTACTGCAATATGGCCATGTACAATAATTTGCCTTGCTTGGTTAATTGTATTAGCCAGATTCTTTCTCCAGACAATTGTCTGCAGTCTTCTTTCAAGGAAAGCTTCAACATTCAGACTAAGGACATCATCTGCTGTTGCATTGCTGTTGATTACGCCGATTCTTACAAGGCTTCCGATTAGTTCTTTTTGTTTCTTTGCTCTCTCTTCTGCTTCCATACTCAAGAGGTTCCTTGCACTTTCTCTTTTCTTTCTGAGTATGCTCTCGCTCTTTCTGAGTTCTCTTTTGTTTTTTAGTCCGTATAGTTTAACAATAACTGCTTCTTTTTCCATTCTTGCTTTGTCCCAAGTTCTTCTTGGTTTTTTGTACTGTTTTTTAAGCTTCTTAGGATGTCCCATGTTTTCACCTACTTCTTAGAGTCCTTCTTTGTTACTCCGACTGACTTTCCCTTGTTTCTGTGTGTGCTCTTTGTTCTCTGTCCTCTTACAGGCAGGCCCCAAGTGTGTCTAAGGCCGCGATATGACTTTATTTCACCAAGTCTCTTGAATGTGTTCCTCAGTTCGAAGTCAAGCTCATTCATTGTCAAGTGCTTGTTTTCACCAGAAACCCATTCTTTTCTCGTGTTAAGTGCCCATACAGGAATCCCGAATTTTACTGGGTCCTGAATGATTTGTTCAAGTACTTTGATGTTCTGCTCGTTAACTGTTGACATCTTGTTGTCGTAAGGAACCTTGGTTTCTCTTTCAAGTGTAATTGCAAACATTCTTCCTGTTCTGTGGCTAATTCCTTTAATTGAGGTAAGCGCAAGGCTTATTGGCAGATCTCCGTCAAGATCTTTGCCATTTATCCTGACAATTGTCTTAGGTACTGCTCTTGTTACCCTTGGTTTTGGTGCCGGGGTTTTTTCATTTTTTTGTATTCCTTTGTCTTTATTTTTATCCTTTGCGCTCAACAAATCACCTTATTATTCTTTAAGTTTCTTAACAACATCTTCTCTCGAAGCATTTCTTGAAACATCAATTTTTTTTCCTGTGAAGTGCAAATGCTTGGAGTTACATCTTCTCCTTCTTGCGTCTGCTCCTTCTATAACCACATAAGGGTGTTCTTTAACATCAATTATTACTACTTCGCTTCCCGCATCTCTTCCATGAGTTTTTACACACACTCTTCCAATATCAATTGCTTTCATTCATTAACACCTGTTCAGCACTTCTTCTGTAAATTTCCTTTTCTTGATGAGAACTTCTTCTATTTTCTTTTCTTTGGTTTTTACGAGTGCTGCTTCTCTGATAACATTTTCCCTGCACTTGTTACAAAGCACACCCCCGAAAATAACGTTTGGTCTCTTCTGTGTTTTTGATAATTTTGAAATTTCTGAAATGCTCTTGCTATGAGGTACGCCATGGAGTTGCCTGTCACAAAGCGCGCACTTCTTTTTTGCCGGCTTGTTTTTCTTGTAAACAATTTTTGTCTTGCCTGAAGTTGTTCTTTTCTTCTTTTGTTTTTTTGTCATTTCGTGTCCTGACATCTTAGTTCACCATTTCTGTTGCTCTGGTTTTTTCATAAATCTTAGTTACTATTGCAAATGCAATGCTTATTCCGATTGAACAAATGAGGTACCACCAGAACCAGTTTGTTTGTGTTCCGAGGAAAGGAAAACTGAAAGGCAAGTTTATTACTGCCTCGTTGTAGTTTCCTGACAACCACCAGAATACCGGTAGTATTACCGCCATTGAAATCATCATTACTTTCATGTTCTTGCTCATCATCTTATTCATTGTACTCATCATATCGCCCTGAAGTTTCTTTGCTTCTTCCTGCGATTTTTGATCGGTTTTTTTCATGAGCTCATTAATCTTATTTTGCATCTCCTTCATTTCTTTTTGCTGTATCTTCATTCCCTTCATGTCCATAAACTTATGCTGTATCACCTTTGATATAGCAACAATTACTACAGAAGCAATTGCAATATCCGCCATAGGGTTAACAAACATCTTAATACCTCTCAGAAATTCGCTTTGATGCGGGGGAATAAGGGGTCTTATATATTTTATTCATAGCAACCTTATAAAAACTATTGTATCTCATTGTCATCAACCTAGTATCTTACCTAAAATAGGGTGCATTTCCGTTAATTGCAACTTTGCAAGTTCTTCATATAAACGATAAATTATTCCAACTGTCAGTAGGATTCCCATTCCTGATCCGAGTGCGCCGGTAAGATCTGCAAAGCCTGCTAAAATACCGACAAATGCAGAACCAAGAATAGTCACATACGGAATATACCTCTGCAGGACTTTGGTCATTACTCTTGGGTCTCTCCTGAAACCAGGAATAGACATCCCTGCTTTTTGCAGCTGCCCAGCAATTGCTTCAGGTCCCTGATTGCCCATTTCAACCCAGAACTTTCCGAAGATAACACAGGTTATAGTAAGGATAATTAGATAGAACAATGCATGTACAAATGCAAAGCCAATTGTTTCGCCGGAAATCCCGAAAGGACTAACGAGTTCAAACGGATTAAAGAACAAAACGAAACCCTGTAACGAATCAAGAAGCATGGTAACCGGACTGGTGTGAGGTAGTTGTGCCAAAAGATCATACCTCAGATTATAAGGTGGGCTCATGATTGATCCAACCCTGCCTAAAATAAGTCCGACAACAGGAATGTCCTGCACTAGAAGGGAAATTGCCCTGAAGTTTGCAAATAATGCAACAGTAAAAATAACAGGAATATTTGAAACGTAAAGGAATTTCACTGGATATCTTCCTCCTGTTCCCTTGTGCCCCATGGTAATAGGAATATTTACATGTATTCCTTCGGCAAAAACAACAACCAAGAAAACAACAAAAGTGAACAAGATTGGCAGCATGTAAGCATTGAGTGATGCATACATGTTTGTCCCTGCTTCCATAAAGAACCTGAAGACATAACCGCTTGCATTCACTAAATCAAGTTGGTGTGTCTGGGCGCTGAATGGACTGAATGCCCTCCAGAATAATTCGAATGAAACACCGCCTGCAATGAAGAGGCCGATTCCTGAACCAACACCATATTTTGAAACAATTTCATCAAGATACATCAGGATTATTGCGCCTAATGCAACCTGTGCAATAATAATAACAAAGAGCGGTGTTATGAATGATAACATTTCTACTCCTGGAATAAGTGGTGGTGATGCAGCCGGTGCCAGCAAACCAATTAAAACATAGACTATTGACTCAAAGAAACATAACAGAACAGCAAAGAGTTTCTGCATTGCCATGAACCTTGCTTTTTCGCGAGGTTCACTAAGGTTAATGTTGAGGATTCCTCCTCCGACAAGCAACTGTAATATTATTGATGCCAGTACGATAGGACCGATTCCTACAGTAATCAATGAACCAATCTGGCTTCCCAGGATTAACTGGTAGTCTCCAAGAAGGTTTGCTCCGTCTCCACCTGCAGCAAGACCGATAACATTAATGTTCCTCATGAGGAAGAACAACAAGAGAATAAGACCGGTCCACATAAGCCTTTTCTTTAGAGTAGGCTTTATTTCAGGAGCCTTAATCTCTGGGATCGCCTTATAGATGGGCTCCAGAATATCTAGAATTCCCATTAATTATCATCCTCACTTTCTTCAGTTTTTTTTTCTCCGCTTAAGTTCTTTGATAGTTTAACGTTCTCGAATACAAGATTTTCAGGCATTTTTCCAGGACCGATTATTTTTTCTATTCCTAGTTTCTTGCCGTCAATAATTATTTTGTCGCCTTTCTTTTCCACTTCTCCTTTTTCAATCATTTCAGGGAGAGCCTGGTTAATGCGCCATAATTGTACTGCGCTTGTAAAGATTTTCTTGGACTTCATTTTCTTTTTTCCGCCAAAGTCTTCATAGTAAAGGCTGTACTTGTGTTTGTGGCTTCCTGCTCTGCCGACTCCGCCTCTTGATCCTGCTCCACGGTTATTCTTTGTGTCGCCCTGACCATGGCTTCTGTGCCCGCGCAACTTGTTTTTTTTCTTTCTTCTTCTTTCAGTCATGCTTCCACCTAAATCATTTTCAGTATGAGTTTATTAATTTCTTTTCCCCTGTAAGCCAGTACTCCGCCTTCGTTGAAGGTTTTCTTGATTCCTGCTCTTTCGAATCCTTTTCTTGGGGGGGATAACCTAAAAACCGGTTTTACTCCAAATTCTTTTGGGCTCTTTCCCTGTTCAAGTGCACTGACAACATTATCAATTGATTTAGCGCCTTTTTCTTTAAGAGCAGTTTCAGTTACTCTTTTGTCTCCAACTAATCTTCCTCTCTTAATCAGGAGTTTTTCTATGGTCTCTTTATTAATTTCCCCATAAGTTATATACGCCCTGGTTTTTTCCAGCATTCCCTTTTTCTCTTTGTTTTCTTTAACCAGAACAAGGTGATTTGTTTTTGTAAGCATCATTATTTTTAGTGTGTCCTTGATTTTAGGAGAAATGTCTACGTTGCCTCTTATTCTTATTGCTGCGTACATCATGCTTCCTCCTTTCTAGTTATTTCGCTTGTTCCTTCCAGGGTTCTCATTTTCTTTGTTTTTGAAAGTGCATCAATTGTTGCAGAAACAAAATCAAGTGTTGAACGAGTGTTTCCTGTTGCCCTTAACCAGACATCCTGTATTCCGACAAACCTGAAAACATCTTTTACTGCGTCACCCACAACCAGACCTGTTCCTTTTGGTGCTGGTAAGAGAGTGACTTTAACTGAAGCGGATTTACCTTCTACCTTGAATGGTACTGAGTGCGGTCCTCCGCATAGGCACTCCCAGCTTCCGCATCCTTTACTAATACTAACAAGATTAAGTTTTGCTTTTCTGGCTGCTTTTGCCATTGCAGGCCATCTTTCCTTGTCTTTAGCGGTTCCTAGTCCAACATATTTGTGTCCGTCTCCAACTAACACGCTGGCTCTGAATGAAAATTTCCTTCCAGATCTCTTAACTTTTGTTGTTTTCTTGAAGTCTGCTTGTGTTTCTTTAAGGTCGCTGACAAGTACATCGACTATTTCAGATTCCATTATCTTAACATTCATCTTATCTATTTCCTCGATAGAGCTTATTTCGCCGTTCTTAACTTTTTTACCGAGCTCTGTTTTTGGGACCCATTCTTCAATAGACTTCTCTTTTTCTCTTAGCGCTCTTGCTTCCCTGGATTCCCTTGGTTTTCTTTCTCTAATCGGCATCTTTACTCACCTTTTTTCAATATTTTTTCTTTTGTTTCTTCAAAGTTCTTTACTGTTTCTTCGCTTATGTGTTTTCCTTTTAACCTGTCTTCTTTTGGTAATGCTATTTCATCAACATTTATTTTTAATCCTGCGTCTATTGCTCCTTTAACTGCAGCAAATACTCGTGACCCATGAATAGGACTGTGTAATCCAATATCTGTGATTGCTTCATTAATTTTCTTGGTTGCCCTTACTCCGCAAATGAGTCCTGTTAAGTAAGCTGCAGGCATGTTCTTCTGGGAGTTCTTCCAACCGTATTTGGCAAGTTCTTTTGAGACTGCACTGGCAACAGTAGTGTCTCCTGTTTTGGAGTAAGTTATTACCTGTACATTCACACTAGTATTTGTTTTTCTTACAGCTAACCTCGGTTTCCCTGACTTTATCATTGCAAGTCTTTTTGCGTAGTTAGTTTTCTTTTTTCTTCTTCTCGCAAAACCGAGTTTAGTAGTTGCTTTCACAGCCATTATTTGTCACCTTTTATGAATTCTTCTAAGTGTTTTCTGCCTCTGAAGAAACTTCCTCTGATTCTTTTGTATGCTGTCGAGTAAATTCCTGATTTCTTTGCTTCTTCTTTTAGTTCACTAAGTTTCTTTCTTTGGCTTCGCACGTTACTCATCCATTTTTTCTTTGGGTTTGTTCTTGCAGTGTTTTTTCCTTTTCTTTTTCCGGCGCCCTTTTTCCGGCCTTTCTTCTTTTGTTCTTGCAGGGTTCTTGCTCTTCCCCTGCTATGTTCGTTAATCTTTTTCTTTTTTATTATTCCGTCGCCGATAAGTGCCCTTACATCTTCTTTTGTCATGGCTTCTTTTATCTTTTCTCCTTCTTCAGGATTTACCCATATCTTACTTTCCCCGACTTTGAGTAATTTTGCCGCAATTTCTTTAGCTCTTTTTATCTGCATCTGCTCACCCGTTAATAACCTTCAACTTCATTTCTTCTGCTTTCTTTAGGATTTCCTGCTTCTTTTTCTTTCCAACTGTTCCTGCAATCCTGACTGCAACTCCTTTTAGTGCTTCCAGTTCAGTCACGTTGTTTACTCGGACTTCTGCTAAGCCGCAAGGATGTAAGTTTCTGATTTTTTTGTCTGTTCTGTAACCAATATCAACAACGCTTCCGTCTTCCTTCTTTCTCAGGATGTCAATTCCTCTTGGTCTTCTCCATTTGTCCCACTTGTCATTGCTTTTTCTTCTGCATTGTTTCTTGCCAAATCTTCCTCTGAATGTGGGTTTTTTCTTTCCTTTAATCAGTTCTTTTGTCTTTTCAAGAACCTTATCTTTTTTGACTGTAGTCTTGTTTGCCGGCTTCTTTTCATTCTCTGCCGATTTTTCATTCTTGACTGTTTTCTTTTGCGTTGCTTTTTTTTCTTCTGCCACTTTAATCATCCTCATTTAGCTTTCTTTGTGATGTATATTCCGTCTTGGAATATTCTTCTATCTGTGTTAGATAATTTTGTTGCATTTTCAAGATTTGCTGCTGTTTGTCCTGCGTGCTGTTTATCATTACTTTTAACTGTAATGTTTTTTCCTTTTACTTCAACCTTGGTGTTACCCTTGATGGTTGCACTTCTGGTTTTTTTTGCTCCCCTGAGGTTAGTTATTTCAAGTTCTTTTCCTTTAACTGCAACTGTTATCGGGAAGTGCGAGTAAACTATCTCTAGTTTGTATTCATACTCTTTTCCTGAAGCACCTTCTAACATGCTTTTGATTATTGATGCTGCTGTAGTTACTTTTGAGTAAGCATTTCTCTTGTCTATGAGTGGTTTAATTGTTATTTTTCCCTTATCTACTTTTATTTCGATTTCTTTGTTTACAAAATCCTTTTCAATAACAGTGTCCCCAGATTTTGCTTTGACTCGGCCATTGTCAATGCTGACCTCGACTCCTTCAGGAATTTCAACAATTTTTTCTTTTGTTACTACCATAATAATCACTTTTAGTATACGAACGCTAATAGTCTTCCACCAAGACCTTCTCCTTTTGCTTCGCTGTGTGACATGACGCCTTTTGGAGTTGAAACAATTATTGTTCCGAAGCTCTTTGCAGGCAAGTACCTTTTCTCATATTTTTCAAAGTCATTTTTCTTGACAGCATATCTTGGTTTTATTGCTTTGCACTCATTCACTGAGCCTTTGAGTTTTATTTTGTACATCCCTTCTCTGCCGTCATCAATAAACTCGTAAAGTCCGATATAGCCATGCTTCTGCATAACTTTTAGTATCTCGCCAATAAGCTTTGACGCCGGTTTTATAATGCATTCTCCTTTAGCGACATTGTCGCTGTTCTTTATGCTTATTAGAGCATCTGCAACCGGATCTAGTCTTGCCATATCTTCACCTCAGTCTAATTTCCTGAACCCGATTTTCTCCGCGAGTTCTTTAAAACATCTTCTGCAAATTTTTAGGTCGTACTTGTTTATTACGCCTCTTCGCGTATTGCATTTCCTGCATCTTTTAGCTTCATCGCTTTTCTTTTCAGTCATGCTATCTCAACTCCGAACTTTTCCTTTACAAATGCAATTGCTTCTTCTTTTGTTATGCGATGTTTATTGCCGACAGAAGACTTTTTTATTTTTCTTCTCTTGAGCCTATAACCGGGTCTCTCAAGAGTAACCAGAACATCAAAACCAATTATGCCTAATTTTGGATCATATTTGACTCCTGGCATTTCGATGTGCTCTTTAATTCCAAATCCAAAGTTTCCTGTCCTGTCAAAGTTCTTATTTGAAAGCTCGTTTTGCTTTGCAATAAAAGTTGATTTTAAGAATTCTTCTGCATTTTTTCCTCTTAAAGTTATCTTTGCTCCGATTGTCAGGCCTTCCCTTATTCCCCAGCCAGGTTGTTTTACTTTACAAAGCGTTTTAACTGCTTTCTTTTTTGTAAGCTGTTCTATAACCTTAATCTCGTTATCAAGTCTTTCTCCTGCTTCTCCAACACCGATGTTTACTGTTGTTTTCTCTATCCTTATTTCTTTCATTGGATTGACCTTATTGGTCTGCACAGTTTCGGTTGTTGCTTCAGGTTCCATTATTCTTCAACTCCTAATTCTATCTCTGGTTTTCCTTTTCCAACCACAATGACTTTTGTTATTACAGTCATGATTTTCTTTCCGTTATCGTCAAGTGTAACCAATTTTTCTCTTTTTATTGTTCCTTCACTGATGTCCATGATTTTTGCAACCTTACCGGCGTTCTTTCCGCTTGTCAGGTACGCAACATTATCTTTCTTCATTTTTATTACTTCAAGAACTTTCTTTTCAGGGAACTTGATTTTTAGGCTGTCATTAACATTTGCGTCTTCTTTTGGTTCTCTTAAGACAATTCCGTCGCTTGTCGTTAACTGTACTTTCTTGCCTTTGATTATTCTCTTGTCGCTAACTTTGCAGATCTTTACAAGGTCTTTACCGTCTTTTACCTCTGAGGCAATGATTCTTCCTTTATAGTCGATGAGAATCCTGTAAAAGTGGTTTTTTCCTTCTTTCTCGAGTTCAATAACATCAAATAATCCTATTGCAAAGTTAGTGTCTTTTCTTGCCTTGCCATTAACCATAATCTTTCCGCTGTTTAGGAGTGCTTTTGCTTCCTTTATTGTTTTTGCCAGGCCGAGAATGTCTCTGAGCAAAAATGAAAGTGCTACTGATAGTTCTTTTGGGTTTGCTCCTGGACTTGTCTTGACAATCCATGTAGCACTCTTCCTGTCTGTTCTAACAGCCTTTTTTACTGAGAGTCTCTTCTGCTGTTTTTTATCGCTTCTTCTTGCCATCAGTTCACCTTCTTAACTTCTTTTTTCTCTTCAACCTTAACTTTTTCTGTTTCTTTTTTTGTTATTTTCCTGCCCTTAATCCTTTTCTCGTCTTTTGATTCAATCTCAATTATCTGCAGGTTTGAAACATTGATTGGCTGGTTTGTTTCTGTTCCGTCAGCCTTCTTTATTGTGATGTTTTCTAAGTATGCTCTTTGTCTTTCCCTGTCTACCCTGATTATTTTTGCTTCTTTTCCCTTGAGTTTTCCTCTTGTAATCTTTACTGTATCGTCTTTTCTGATTGCAAGAGACCTCTTTTTGAGTGTCTTCCTGAGTTCCTTGCTGAGATTAGCGCATATCTTTCCAGTCATTTAAACCACCATTGATGCTAAGCCGGCTATTTTTGGCCATCTCTCACCAACTTCTTTTGCAACTACTCCCTTTATTTCTGATCCCTTTGGGATTCCTTTGTCATCAACAATTACTGCTGCATTGTCCTCAAACCTTATTCTCATGCCGTTTGGTCTCCTGTATTCTTTTTTTGTTCTGACTATAACGGCTTTCTCAACCTTTTTCCTTACTTCTGGTTTTCCTTTCTTTATTACAACAACAACCATTGCAGCGATTCCTGCTTTAGGGTGTGTCCTTAACCTTCCCTTGTACTTGAGGACAGTAATTATTTCAAGTATCTTACCGCCGTAATTGTCCGCAGCAGCTATCTTGCTTTTCTGTCCTAAGCAGAGAGTCGGGCTTGCTGATATTGCTTTCATTCCATTTCACCGCTAATCTTTTTGATTATAACAAAAGATTTTGTTTTGCTGAGTTTTCTGCATTCTCCTGCTTCAACAACATCTTTCACTTTAACATTTAGGCATGCAGGGTTATGAACCGCAATTCTTGCCTTTTTCTTCATGTATCTCTCGTATTTTGGATTCTTTTGCCTAATTATTCTTTCAATTATTGCAGTGTTAGTTGGTTTTGTACTTACAACTGTTCCTGTAATTATGTCTCCTCTAACTTTAAGTTCGCCGTGAACAGGGCATTTTGCGTCTTTACATTCCACCATATGCTTTTCCTCCAAGCATTTTTGTTCTTTCCTGCGGCCTAACATTAAGGATTTTTCCTTCAATTACCGCTTTCTCGTTTCCAACATTAAACTCAAACACTGCCTCGCTTTTTGGTATCTTAACAAGACCTTTCTTTGTTTCTAACACAAAGACGTTTTTTGTTTCGTCAATTACCTTTCCTTTTATTCCTTTTCTGCTCGAGTCACTACTTTCAATAACCTCGGCACATAAGCCAATTATTTCGTGCTGGGCAAGATTCTCTTTTGTTATTGTGTAGTGCTCTGTTTTAAGCATCAATTAATTCCTCCTTAAATCCTTCTTTCATAAGTATCGCCTTTGCTTTTTCCTTGTGTTTTCCCTGAAGCTCTATTTCGTCTCCTTTTGTTGTCCCGCCACATGCAAGCTTTTTTTTCAATATTTTTCCAAGTTCCTTTATATTTGCGTCCTTGTCAAATCCGCTTATCAATGTAATATGTTTTCCAAATCTCCTGTTAAGCACCTTAATTGTTATCTTCTGGCTTTCTTTTGCTATCTCGCAACAGATACAAAGATCTTTTGGCAGACCGCATTTCTCGCATATTTCGTTCATTTCTTCTGGTTCACCGTTTTCTCTTTTATGAGTGTAATCATCCTTGCAATTCCCCTTCGAAGATTCCTTATTTTTGCCGGTTTTTCTGCTCTTGTTCCTGATGCGATAAGGGCTTTTTCTTTAGCAAGATCTGCTTTTGCCTTAACAATCTTGTCCTCAAGTTCCTCTACTGGCTGGTCCCTTAAAGCCGTAACTTTCTTCATTTCTTTTCACCTTTCTTATTTTCCTTCTTAGGTTTTTTCTCTTTCTTTTTGTCCTTCTTTTCGGCTTTATCGTTCTTTTTCTTCTTTTCCTTGTCTTCCAGCTTCTCTTTTTTCTCTCCGGCTTCTTTATTCTCTTTCTTTACCGGTTTCTTTTCCGTTTTCTCTGTTTTTTCTTCTGCTTTTTTCTCGGCCTTCTTTTCTTTTACTTCTTTGGTTTCTTCTTTTTCAGGGGTTTTCTCGCCTTTCTTTTCTTCTGTTTTAGGCTCTTTCTTGTTCTCTGCAGATTCTTTTGTTTCTTTGACTTCTTCTTTTGCTTCGGCTGTTTTTTCTTCACTGTCGGTTTCTTCGCTTGAGACAATGCCTCTTTCAGTTAAGAGTTCTTTAATGTTTATTTTGTCAGGGAACACGGTTCCCGGTTTAACAATCTTTATTTTTAGTCCTATTGCACCTGCTTTGGTGCAAGCACTTGCTTTTGCGTAGTCAACGAGTTCTGTTTGGTGCCCGACTTTTTTCATATAACCGTAAATTATTCTTTGCTTTCTTTTTCTTCCGCCTTTTCCTGTGAGCTTTCCGCTTGCAATAATCTCAACACCTTCAGCACCAGCATCAACTATATTTTTGAGTGTCCTGTAGACAATACTTCTCCAGGAGAATCCTCTTTCTATGAGTGCCTTCATTTTGTTTGCTACTGCAGCGGCATCAAGATCCGGTTTTTCAATTTCTTTTATTTCTAGTTGCGGGTTATCAATACCAAATTTTTTCTCTATTGTTTCAGTAAGTGCTCTGATGTTCTGTCCTGATCTGCCTATTGCCAAGCCTGGTTTTACTACATTAACAATTATCCTTGTAACTAACGGGGTTTTCACTATTTCTGCTTTTGTGAATCCTGCTTTTTCAAGATCCTTTTTCAGGAATTCTTCAAGTTCAATCCTTTTTATTCCCTGGCGAATAAACATCTTTTCTATCATCTACAAACCACTTCCTTCGATTGCGACTGCTTCAAGGTGGATTGACTTCTTCTTCCTTCTTTTGCCCGAAATCCTTCCTTGTGACTGGTAACTCATTCTTCTGAATCCTTCTGAAGCGAACACATTCTTTATGATTAATTTGTTGCTGTCAAGTCCCTTGTAATCTGCATTTGCCTTGAGGTTCTGCAGTAACTCTAGGAAGACTTTTGTTGTTCCTGAGGGATATCTTCCTGATTTTACTCCGCTCTCGCTTTTTCCTGGTCTGTGCGCAACTTTTCGGTTGTACTTCCTCAAAGGCAGGTACCTCTTTTTCTCTAAGATATCATTAAGGAATGCTTCTGATTTCTTTATTGGCTTGTTTTTTAGTTCCCTTGCGAACTCTGTAGCGTACTTTAGTGAAGCTCTCGTGTTCTTGAGAATAGCCTTTGAGACTTTTTTCTCGTCTCCGGTAATTTCACTCTGATAGTTTTGCTTTACCATTCCTTCACCTTTACTTTCTGGTTGCTATTGCAGTTGAGCTTCTTGTAGCCCCGATTCCTGCTTTTCCGTGTAATAGTCTCTTTCTTGTAAGTGCAAATTCTCCTAAACGGTGCCCTAACATCTCCTGTTTTATTTCAACTAATAGGAACTCATTGCCTTTGTGTACACCAATCTTCAATCCAACCATTTTAGGCAAGACAGGGAAGTTCCTGATGTGTGTCTTAATGGTTTTAGTGTAAGTCCCGTTGTAAGCACCCTCAACCTTTTTCAGCATTTTTTTGAATTCCTCGTCTTTCTCCATGCTTCTGCTAATGCTTCTCTTTATTCTTGAGTCGCATAATGCAGTAAACTCTTCTAATGACATTGCCTGGAGTTCTTCAAGCTTTTTACCGCGATAAAAAAATTCTTTTAGTGCCAAGATTTCACCTCTTCTTCCTTCCTGTTCTTTTTGATGCGATTGCACCTACTTTTGCTCCGGGTGGAGAGTGCCTTGATACAGACTTTGATCTCCCGACATGGTGGGCTCCTCCGCCGTGCGGATGAGCTACTGGGTTCATTGCTACTCCTCTTACTTTAGGGTATTTCTTGCTTCTTCCTTTTGCGGCATGGAATTTAGCCCCTGCTTTCACGAATGGCTTGTCTTTTCTTGCTCCGCCTGAAGCACAACCAATTGTTGCCCTACATTCTTTTTCTATTGCAATCTGCCTTCCTGAAGGCATTTTAATGTAAGCATACTTGCCGTCTTTACTGACAACTAAACCGTAACTGCCTGAACTTCGGGCATATTTTCCGCCGTCGTTAATCTTTTTTTCCATGTTGAATACCGGGCATCCTTCAGGAATGTTTGCCAAGGGCATGACATTTCCGATCTTTATTTTTGCTTCTGCACCATATTCAATTGTTTCCCCGACATAAATTCCTTCTGCAGCAGGAACAAACTCTTTTCTTCCGTCTTCAAATACAATCTCTGCCAGCACACTGCTTCTTCCCCTGTCATCAAGGAGGTCAAAGAGTTCTCCGTTAACCTTACTTTTCTTTTGTTTATCATCATAATCAATATACTTAACATCAGCCTTTGCTCTTTTTGTGGCTCTAAAGACACTTCCTTTTCCTGATCTCTGTGAGATTATTCGTTTTCCCATTCAAACACCTTAAATTATTCCCAGTTTTGTTGCAATGTTTTCTGCCTTATATTCCTTTCCAAGCTTAACAATTGCTTTTTTTCTTCCTTTCATGTCTTTAATGATGTTAACTTTCTCTGCTTTTGCATCGTAAAGGGTTTCAAAAGCTTTCTTTATTTTGCTTTTGGTTGTTCCTTTGTTAACAATAAAAGTAATTTTGTTTTCTTTTTCGATTACATTAATTGCTTTCTCGCTGATGAG
>CAZEVB010000008.1:0-8283 GCA_964515835.1 uncultured archaeon
CCGACGGCGGGCTAGTGCCAACAAAATCAGTGTCTATTTTCTTGTTTATTGTCTTTACTTTCCTCTGCCTTTCAAGCAGATAACAATTCTTTGCACCGCAGAACAATTTTCCCTTGCATTTGATGCATAATCCCGGACTAATCATAAACAATTTCTGTTTGGAACTAATTAAAAGTTTAGATACCCGTTTGTCGGTGTCAGGTTAGGTTCATGACCTCATTGACTTCTGCTTCTGATAATGCTCGGTTGAAAATCATTATTTCATCAATTATTCCGTCAAATCTTTGTCCCGCAATATCCCATCTGCCTATCCTTGTCAAACCGCTTGTTCCTAAGTAAGGGTTAACTCCACTGGCCTGATAAGCTCGCCTAACACCATTCACATAGACTGATCTTGAGCCTGCACTAACATCATAAACAAATGCAAGATGATACCAATTGCCAGCGGCAACAGCGCCTGCTGAAGTAGTTAGGTCATTCATATAAAATCCAAATCTTATTTGTCCATTAGAGTAAGCCCTCAAGTGCAATGACATATTGCTTGATCCCGACTGGTTTTGGCTGAAGAACACGTGCTCTGTTGTCAGGCTCTCCGACCTTATCCACAGGCTTATTGTAAAACTCCTGCTATTGAAAGGCACATATCCTGCAGAAGCATAGTCTGATTCGCTGTACTCAAAGTCCAGTGCGTTACCAGCTCTTCCTGCAACCCATGTTGCGCCATTGTTTGTTGCATCATTAGTTCCCTCTTCATCAGGAATATTGTTCCCCGAATTTTCATTCATCGGCCAGTAAGCAGTTCTCCCCGAAGGCAGAGAAGGAGCATGCCCTATGTCGATTTCTGCCAGTCCTTGTTCGAGAATGCTTTTGGTTTTGTTGCCTGCAGTATGCCCTATTTCGCTGCCGGAATCCATCACACTCAGAGTTAGTCCTACAACTACTGCGGTTACAATCAGTCCTCCGCCAATCAGCAGGAGGTATTCCAGTGCTCCCTGTCCTTTATTCTTCATATTCACATATTAGTATTCTAACAATAATTAATGGTTGCTTTTTTGCAGCTAACAGCTTTTATATTCCTCTAACCCAATTCTTTTATGAAACCGCTGGCAAAATGGTTTGGGATTTACGCAGCAAAACTGGTTGCAATTTACACTCTTCTTTATTTTGTGTATATCCTCATTGGTTCTTTTAACGGGTTTTATTTGATAGAGGTCTTTGAAGCGACTCTGGTTTATCTTGTTGTTTCTGTTTTTTATCCTGGAATGGCTGTTAGCGGAAATGTTCTGTATAATCTTTTTGTTGCAGGAAACTATTCTGCTTTCAGCATAATCATTGACGATATCTGTGTAGGATGGTTCCCGATAGCGGGTTTTGTTTCAATCATTTTAGCGATCCCATACATACCCAAAGAAAAAGTTATGAAGTCATTGGCATTTGGTGTTTCAGTTATCTTTGCTGCCAATATCCTGAGGTTAATCGTAATCCTGTTTGTAGCTGCCCTTTATGGCATGGACGGCTTTAATTACTTTCACTTGTTTGTAGTGAAATTCGATTTAATGCTTGTCATGTTCTTGGCTTTCCTTGTTTCAGTTAAATTCATTATCGGCAGGAAAACGATGTTTGAATCAGTGAAAAGTTTTTGCATCAAAAATAGTCGAGTTAGTCGAATGTGATTGTTGCCTTTACACAATCGTTCCAATGGCACCCAATTTCGCTTGTACCGTCGTTTGTCCAACTGTGCCATGTTGGTGATGGTGCTGTTGAAGGGTTTTTGTAATATGCTTCCCATGCAACAGTTGCATAATCGGTTCCGCTGATAATCACTTCTTTAATTCTTAGATTGTCATCGCTCGGATTGGGGTTATTCCAGCAGTCCTCAAACCTAACTTCAAATGGAACACTCCCCGAGTACTCTTCTTTTGGTATTAGTATCTCATATTCTTTCCAGTCGCTTCCATTAGGCACTCCAACAAAGCCTCCGCTTATAGGTCCCCAGTCAGTTCCGTCAATTCTTGCATAAACTTCAATTACTCCGTCACTGCCGCAGTCTCCGGATGCATCTAGTCCATTTACAGTGAACTTTATTGGTATTCCACCTTTTACAAGAATCTCGTTAGCGGACATGGCTTTAGTGACTATTTTTCCTCCACTACCCATCACATCAAATAAGAATACGAGTACGACTGCCACAACTATGAGTGCTCCGCCGATGAGCAACAGGTACTCTAATGCGCCTTGTCCTTTGTGTTTCATCATATTAGTTAATCACGATACTCATATTTAAATATCCTCTATCCCGCATATTATTGATTCAAATGAAAAGAAGGAGATGCCAAACATTCTTATGCTTTTTCTATTAGACGCCTCTTTAGCCCAGTGATAAACTTTTTATTTGCTTTCAACCACCAATTCAAGAGGAGGCTAGATCATGTCTGAGATCAAGTTAAAGATATCAGGAAAACAACACAAATTCAAGAAAGGAGTGACTGCTTTAGAAGCAGCAGAAAAAACCAAACAAAATGCGGGAGTTCTGGCTGTTAAGGTTAACAACACATTAACTAATCTCACAACAACACTGACAGAAGACTCTGCTCTTGAGTTCATTGACTTCTCCGGTGATGAAGGCAAAGAGGTTTTCTGGCACTCAACTTCACATCTTATGGCAGAGGCAGTCATGGATTTGTTTCCGAATGCAAAACCGACAATAGGTCCGGCAATTGAGGAAGGTTATTATTATGACTTTGATATTGATGAGGCATTCACTCCTGAGGACCTCACAAAGATAGAGAAAAAAATGTACGAGCATGCAAAGAAAAAAGAAAAATTCGAAAGAAAAGAAATATCAAAAAAAGAGGCACTTGATTTGTTCAGGGACAATCTCTACAAAACAGAATTAATAAAAGAGCTTCCCGATAACGAAAAAATTTCTATTTACAGTTGCGGTTCATTCACTGATTTCTGCAGGGGTCCGCATGTTTCCCATACTGGCTTGCTTAAAGCATCCAAACTCTTGAAGGTTAGCGGTGCTTACTGGAGAGGTGACGAAAAGAACAAGATGCTCCAGAGAATCTATGGGATTTCTTTCCCTGAAAAGGACGAACTTAAGGCATATATTAACAGACTAGAAGAATCAAAAAAAAGAAACCACCTCAAAGTGGGTAAAGAATTGGATATTTTTAGTATGCATGATGAGGCGCCAGGAGTTCCTTTTTTCCACGCTAATGGCATGGCTATATGGAATGCTCTAATGGGTTTCTGGAGAACGGAGCATGCAAAAAGAGGATACGTTGAGGTTAATGGCCCGATTGTTCTCAAGAAAGAACTGTGGATTCAGTCAGGTCACTGGGACCACTACAAGGAGAACATGTATTTCACAAAAATAGATGATGAGGACTACGCAATCAAGCCAATGAACTGCCCCGGGCATATTTTGATTTACAAAACAAAGAGGCACTCTTACAGGGACTTCCCAATAAGAATGGCTGAAACAGGAATTGTGCACAGGCACGAGTTAAGCGGAGTCCTGAATGGTTTGTTCAGGGTGAGAAAGTTCACTCAGGACGATGCACACATTTTTTGTCTGGAAGAACAGATTGAGGAAGAAGTAAAAGCAGTAATAGATCTCATTGACCACACTTACAAAATATTCGGTTTTGATTATCATGTTGAGTTATCAACAAAACCAGAGAAGGCAATGGGTGCTGTTGAAATCTGGGACAAAGCAACAGATTCTCTCAAATGTGCTTTGGAATCACTAAAACTTAATTACAAGATAAACTCGGGCGACGGTGCTTTCTATGGTCCGAAAATAGATTTCCATATCAAGGACTCTCTTGGCAGGACTTGGCAGTGCGCTACTGTGCAATTGGACTTTTTGATGCCTGAGAACTTTGACTTGTCTTACATTGGCAAGGATGACAAGCCGCACAGACCAGTCATGCTTCACAGGGTTGTCTTTGGTTCGCTCGAAAGGTTCATTGGTATTCTCATCGAACATTACGCGGGAAAGTTTCCTCTCTGGGTTAGCCCAGTACAGGCAATTGTTTTACCCATTGGCGAGGACTTTGCAGAGTACGCTAAAGAGGTTCACACAAAACTGCTTGACAGCGGAATCAGAACGCAAATTAACCTGAGGAACGAAACAATTTCAGCCAAAGTAAGGGACGCCCAAATGCAGAAAATTAATTACATGCTGGCAGTCGGCGAAAAAGAAGTCAAGGGAAAAACCGTTGCAGTAAGGAACAGAGAAGGAAACTTGGAAGTAATGAAGACCGAGGACTTCATTGAGAAAGTGAAGAAAGAAGTTGAAGAATTCAAGTAAATATTTTTTAATTTTTTCCAGTGACTTTTATGTTAGTATAATACACTCCGCCATCATTATCACGGGTGTATAACCCGACTTTTTTTATTGGAATTTCTGTAACACTTGTGTCAGTCCACTCAATTACAAGAATATTATTTTGGTATGCTTTAATGTTATTTTTATTAATTACTACTTTAAAGTCTTGAAACTCACCGCTAGCGAAAGTTTGTATCCCATTAAGTTCAATTACTCTTGTTACCCAGTTACTAACAATCTGATATTGTGGCGCACTAGGATAATACTGTAGTGGATTATAAAGTCTGAAGAGATACCAGTTAGCTGAATTTTCAACTCCGAAAGCAATGCCAATGTAGTCACTTCCATCATTTGTCATTGTTGCATCCAAGTCTATTGTATAACTAGTGTAATTGCCAAGGTCTTGTGAAGTCATGAATGAATTACCTGAGTTTGACTTTTCCTTAAGGCACTTGCCGAGACTGCAGTCAACTACCTGCCAACTGCCAGCTAAACCCATTAGGACTTCGCTCCAAGACGGGTTTGTAGCGTATTCCCCGTCACTAAAATTATCTTTAAGGAGAGAAGTCGTGCTTATTCCTTCCAATCCTTCCTCAAGAATGGTTTTTGTTTTGCCACCTGCAGTATGCCCTATTTCGCTGCCGGAATCCATCACACTCAGAGTTAGTCCTACAACTACTGCGGTTACAATCAGTCCTCCGCCAATCAATAGCAGGTATTCCAATGCACCTTGAGCCTTGTTTTTCATGATATAGTTTATTGCACGGTAATATTTAAACATGCGAGAAGTTAATATTTTAAATAATAAGAGAGTAATCTATTTCATGAAAAAGATTTTGATTATCCTGATTTGCACAACATTCTTTTTTGGATGCGCTTCAACACCTCAGGAAGACGACAATCCTGTTCCTGTTTGTGGTGATGGGGTATGCGACATTGATGAAGTGTGTGATACTGATTGCGGTTCTGGCGGACCTCAATGCATGCCTATTGGAGTTCCTTGTGAAACTAATGAAGAGTGCTGTTCAGGAACTTGTGATAATATCTGCTCATAATTAAGCAGTGTAAGTTATTTCAAGTGTCGGTTCATAGGACGAATTATTGCTATACCAACACCTATAATTAGTTGAGACACCAGCTATATCATTTCCTCGTATTTCTATAACCAAGGTGGTTTTATCTTTCTCAATTGCATTCTTTATCTCAAATTCTTTCCAGCCTATTGTACAATTATTCGGGACAGGGTGTACGCTAGTCACATAACCTGCAGGCGGTCCTGAATCAGGAGTACTGTTGTAAGTTGTCTGGCAAGTATATGCGCTGTTATTATAGAAATATAATGGATCTGTTTTGGTGCATGTCCCGCTTGCATAATAATCGTATAATCTTAGTTTTGCCGAGTCAATTACGGCGCTTGAAGGGATTGCTGAAGGGATTGTAAATCGTAATACTCCTCCATAATCATTATTATTACTGCTATAATCTGTTATTGTACAAAAAGTAGTTGATTCATTACAGCCCCAGTAGCTAGCATATCTAGAACCAGTTATTGTGGCATTCACAACATATTGTGTCCCGCAGCCATCTAACCCGCAGATAACAAGATCTCTTACAGTGTTATCTCCGCTGTGCACTACATCAGAACTTCCTTCATTGACACTTATTACAAAAACAAGGGTTACTGCGGTTACAATCAGTCCTCCGCCAATCAACAGGAGATATTCCAATGCGCCTTGTCCTTGTTTTTCCATAATATACTTTTTGTTTAAACTATTAAATAAGGGTTACTTATTTCTGTAAATCAGATTCATTTTTCTATTTAGTAATATTTATATAATAAAAAAGCCTTCTGAATAGTGAGGATGCTGCATGGTTGACTATCTCAAGGACTTAATGAAAAAAGTAAAGGAAAAAAAGGTGGGTGAAGCTGCTTCAAAACCTGAAATAGAAAAAATAAAGCAGGATTTGAAGAATGAGATTGCTAATGAGCAATCAACAGAAACACCTGCTCCCGAACTCGTTTTTGAGCCAAAATCAGAGCAGGTAGCCGAACTTGAACCAGTAAAGGAAAAAAAGTCTTTCTCTGAACTTGAAAAGAAACTCGGCATTTTCTCTAAATCAAAGCCTGCTCCTGAACATGAAGCTGATGTCAAAGAAGAGCAGGTAACTGAACCGCCGAAAGATATTGAGGGAAAGGAAGTCTGGCAGTCATTAGAAAAACCAAAGGAATCAGAACCGATAGATGATTTGGCAAAACAAGTTGAGTTGGCTGAGAAACAAAAGCCGGAGAGTCCGCAGTTGAAATCAACAACAGAAAAGAAAATGGATAAAGCAAAAAAAGTGCTTATTGCTTCTTATGGCGATTCAAAAATCTATAAGGTTGAAGGAGAATCTTTGCTCTATTATCAGGTTCCTGTTCCGCGACCGACCGGTGCTGAAAGGGCAATGATTAACACAATAAAAGAAGCTGCAACTAGGCTCATTAGCATTGCGCCTTATAAGATTAGGGATGCGCAGGAACGAAGGAATGTTTATTACCAGAAAGTTATCGAGATTCTTAAAGAGTCGCCTGATTTGAGGATCCCTGAAAGAAGGTGGCCGTTTTATGCTGGTGCTGTTGTACGGGACATGGTTGGTTATGGTTTAATTGATTCGCTTGTAAAGGATGACAAGTTAGAGGAAATAATGATTATTGGTCCAAAGAAACCTGTTTACACATATCACCGGGAATATGAGATGATGATTACCAATGTTGAGTTTTATTCTGACAAGGAAATCCAGGATCTTATCAACAGGATGGCTAGGCTGATTGGCAGGAGAGTTGATTTAAGTAGCCCTCTTCTAGATGCTAGGTTGCCTGATGGCAGCAGGGTCAATGCAACGATTCCACCGGCATCTGTTGATGGTTCTACTTTAACAATAAGAAAGTTCAGAGGCGATCCTTTCTCAATAATTGATTTGATATCAACTAACACTATTTCAGTTGACTTAGCTGCCTTCCTTTGGTTATGTGTAGAGGGCATGGGAGTAAAACCAGCCAATATTCTGATTGCAGGGGGAACAGGTTCCGGAAAAACAACTACGCTTAATGTAATGGCTTCTTTTGTTCCTGCAGTTGAAAGAGTAATAACTATTGAAGACACTGCTGAACTTAATCTGCCTTTAAAGCACTGGATTAGGATGGAGGCAAAACCCCCTGGATTGGAGGGTGTCGGTGAATTAACTCTTGATATTCTCACTAAAAACTCTTTGAGGATGCGTCCTGACAGGATTGTTGTCGGTGAAATCAGGCATGATGAAGCCTTTGCATTATTCACTGCAATGAATACAGGTCATGATGGTTGTTTGGGAACAGTTCACGCTAATTCTCCTCAGGAAGCAGTAGTGAGAATCACCAGTCCGCCAATGAATGTTCCTGAAGTAATGTTAAGCGGACTTGATTTTATTATTATTCAGAACAGGATACATGACAAGAGAAAGGGCACTATAAGAAGAGTAACCGAGATTGCTGAAGTTACTGGTGTCCTTGAAGGAAAAGCAAGAACCCAAACAGTGTTTTCGTGGGAAGCCTCAACTGACAAGGTTGAGAGAACCGAAGTTCCTGTTAATTACATAAGGGAACTTGAAAGATTCACTGGTTTAAAGAAAAAGCAAATCGAAGCCGAATTAAAAGACAGGGCAAAGTTTCTTAAAGAACTTATGTCCAAAGGCATACGAGATATATCTCAGGTTTCTTCTGAGTGTGAGAATTATTTAAGGGAAAAGAGGGAAGTAAATGGCTAGTCTTGAGGACCTGAAACAAGGGATTGGCGCAGAAAAAGCAAAAAAGAAAGGAATCTTCTCAAAGAAAGAGGAAGCCACTGATTCAATGAATATTGAACAGGTAGAACACATAGTAGACAGAATGAAAAAAAAGTATGCCAAAGAAGGAATAGAATTTGAGG